>CALWGN010000289.1 GCA_944380055.1 uncultured Lachnospiraceae bacterium | reverse complement strand
TCAGGATACAGGGGGTGGAAAATCTGGTCAGCCTTGAGGCGCGCAGCGCCAATCTGGAAGGGGACGGGGCAGTGACTATAAGAGACCTGATCCGGGCCGCACTGAGGATGAGACCAGACCGGATCATACTTATAATTGGAGTACACCCTTCCAAAACCGTTATTTTACAGGCTTTTTAACAGTGTTGACGTAAACTCTGTTATAAGCCGTTTATTTACAGTGTTTTCCCTGATTTTTTAAAATTATTATACCACTTCGGATAAGTTAAAGGCAAATAGCCGAAATGTCAGCCCAGATATGGGCATTTTTTATTTTGGGCGGTAGCGCCCTTTAAAGAGTGCCAGATATGGCACATGTTTTTGTGCTACAGTTCAAAGTTATTTTCTTCCCGTTTGGTGCTTTCGTGTGTGTGTCGTTGTTTACCCATCCTATTTTTTGCAAAATAGGACGGATAACCAACTCCATCGCTACGCCCTCTGTTGCTCCCAAAGGTCAGCACAAGTTTCTTCCCAATGGGAGTAAAAATAAAGTAGTAGCATTAGATATTATTTTATAAAGAAAATGACGTATACATGTAGAAAATATATTTTATTTAGTATTTGTTTTATTGCATATGTATTCAAATACAAATTCATCAGTTTTTGTACTAACTTTATTATATCTTAATGATGATGATATATTGCGTAATATTCCAAGGCCCTCAGTTTTTACATCTGATGTAATAGATATATCTTTCATACTAGCCTCATCTAATAAGAAATATTGATTTGTATCCGATAGCTCTTCAAATCTTTTGAAGAAATCAAGTAGGTCAGGATTGTTTTCATATTTTTGGCGCAAAGTTTCTAAATCTTTACTTGAAACAAGCATTTTAGAATTATTTAGTCTAAGTTGTCCTTGTATAAATTCTAAATCAGATAGATCGTTACCGTTTACATTTAGTGGTTGTTTTGAAATTAATATTCTTTGAATAACAGGCAAGCGATTTCCTCCACTAGATGTAGAAGAGATAGTTCCAACCCGACATTCAAGATTTCGATTAAAAAGATACATATGTTTAAAATTTAAAAAGCATATTTCTCCAATATCTGCATTTACAAGGATACAATAGCATGCGCCCATAGTTAAAGAAATAATAAGCTCACCTTCATAGTATTTTTTTATTGGTTCTCCATCAGTATCAATTTTCCCAGTATTTAAAATCATTTTAGCTTTACAAAAGGATGATGATGTTGCATCAAAAATTAGCTTTCCATCTAATAAAAATGATTCAGATGTAATAGTAGAATATAGATACATGTAAAAGGTATTATTTTTAATACCATTAAATGCAGGATGATTTATATCTCTAATAAGTACTTGTTCATTTAAATATTGCTCATTTATAATTCCCGTTTCATCAATTTTATTAAAAGAGAATGAAGAGGAATCATTGGACATGTCTTTATTAATTGCAAGTAAATCCTCAGGTGAAATATTTAGTGCTATGCAAATTTTAAAAATATGCTGTAGCGTAAGACGCATTTCACCCTTGAGTATTTTTGATAGAGAAGATTGACTAATATGACTTTGGGCTGCTAGATCAGCTTGTTTAATTTTTTTTTCGCTTAATAAAGAATTAATTCTTTTGATTATTGCATCACAATATTCATCTGCTGTAAATTTTCTTATATCCATATCTTCACCTCTTGTATTCAATTAAATATATAATACCATGAATATTCAAAAATAGAAATTAGACCAAATTCAAAAATTGAAATTTTGAAAGAGAAAATGCAAGCAAAAAATTGTGAAATATGACGAAAATGAAAGAAATTTCGGATATGGATTGAACAACATGTCGAAGACTGGTAAAATAATGAAAAAGTGACGAATAAAAGGGAAGAGAGTTATGTGAAAGAAATATGAAAAATTATAATAATAGCTATACGAGTTAATAAGCATCGCTCCTCCCCTTTCTGGTTATATGTGTACCTTTTAGAGAGGGGGGATACTAGTGGATGATCATGGAGGCTGTGGGAGCAATAAAAACTATAAAAAATGGATTGCAATAACAACTATTCCTGGGGCTGTTATTTTCGTGATTGTCTGTCTCATACGTTCTGGCATTTCTCCGCAGGAACTGGTAACGGTGGTTAGTAGTAATCCCTTTATACTATTGATAGTGTGTTTTGCGATTATATGTACTTGTGTAGCATATGTTGCAGTGAAATGGCACGATGATAAAACTCAGATTACACTAAATAAGAATAATCAAAAGGACAATGAAAGAAAAATCAGTGAGTTGGAGAAAAAAGTAGAGAAACTCGAAGAAGATGTAGAAAATCTAACGAATGAGAAGAATAAATTGTTTTCACTGAACGAAGAAAAGAAACAAAAAATAAAGTATATGAAAAAGCAAATTGAAGATTTACAAAAAAGAAATTTAACAGGAGGAAAACAAGGTTCAGAACATAAGATAATCAAAATGAACTAAAATAATTGAAATGGAAAATATAGATAATATATAAGCCTTGATCGTTAGTAGTAGATCAAGGCTTAATTTATATAATTTTAGAATGCAGTATTGATTTATAAGTTTTAAATATTATATAATATATATAAGTTTTACTTTAATAAAAATATAAGAAAGGAGAATCTGAATGGAATCCTTATTAGATAAATTTACAAGCAGTACATATAAAGTTCTGAAACAAATATATGATTGTCAGATGAAGCTTCCAGACGGAACCTCATACATTCCTATTTCACAAGCAGAGTTATCAAGAATTATAGGAGTCAGCACAATCACAATGAATAAATATTTCAGACAATTTCAAGAAGATGGAATTATAACAAGCTATGGCGAAACGAAAGGTAAATACCAATTAACTGACACTGGAATTGCTATAATAGAAAAAATGCAGGAATTAGAGGAAGAACTGAAGGAGGTAGAGTAAATGGCAATTTTTAATGAAGATACAAGAGTCAAAATTCCAGCTACGATTCAGTTTTTGAGATTAGGATATGATTATCAGTCTTTAAAAACAGATGATGTGGATATAGATTTTAATACAAAGATATTTGTAAATAGGTTCAAACCAGCCTTGGAAAAAATTAATGATAGAAAATTTACTTACGATGAAATCAAAAGTATCCTTACGGATATTCATAATATGCTTAAAAATAATGATTTGGGAAAAGAATTCTACAACTGGCTAATTGATCCTTTAGATAAGGTAAAGCTTATTGATTTTGATGATATTTCCAATAATGACTTTGCTGTAGTGGACGAATTACCTTTTAGCGTGGTAGAAGGCACAGAGGAAGGTTCATTCAGACCAGATATTAATATATTGATTAATGGTATGCCACTTGCATTTCTGGAAGTAAAGAAACCAAACAATGAAGGGGGAATTCAAAAAGAATTCGATAGAATGATCAATAAGAGATTGAAAAATCCTGATTACAGAAAATTTTTCAATCTGATTCAGTTTGTGTCATTTTCTAATAACATGGAGTACGAGGAAGATGATGATGCAGAGGACGTAAAAGCAGGTTCTTTTTACACTACTCCAAATGGAACGAACACTAGCTTTTCATTCTTCCGTGAAGATGATGATAAATTCCACATGGATTATCAATACAAAGATATTGGTGTGGATAAAATTGAATATGTTATGAAAGATTGTGGATATAATCCAGCAGAAACAGATACACCTGAATTTGAGGAAAATCTAAAAACTACCACACCTTGTAATAGTTTTATAACATCAGTATTTGATATGGAAAGATTCCTTTATTTTCTGCAGTATGGAATCATGTACATAAGTGAACAAGTACCACAAAAGCATATTATGCGTTACCCTCAATTCTTTGCAACTAGAAAAATAATTGAAAGATTAGAGTCTGGCGGCAAAGGTGGTATTATTTGGCACACACAGGGAAGTGGGAAAACTGCTCTTGCAGCATTTTCAAATCGTGTAATTAGAGATTATTATGCCAAAAAGGATATAAGCACAAGGTTCTTCTTTGTTGTGGACAGGCTGGATCTGTTAACACAGGCAAGTATTGAGTTTACGAATAGAGGATTAAAAGTTGTCAACTGTGAAGACAAGGCAGGATTTACGAGAGAATTGAATAAGCCATTGTCTACGAATGTCGGCACAAAATCAATAGGTGAGATATGTGTTGTAAATATCCAGAAATTTGAAGGGAAAATGCCAGAAGCAAAGAATGATTATAAGGCTAATGTACAGCGTATTTTCTTTATTGATGAAGCTCATAGAAGTTATTCTTCTACTGGAGAATTCTTCAAAAACCTGATGACATGTGATGTGAATGCTGTCTATATTGCTTTGACAGGAACGCCTCTTCTCTCTAAGAAAGAGCGTTCTAATCTGAAGTTCGGAGATTATATCCACAAATATTTTTATGATAAATCTATTGCTGATGGATATACACTTCGTATTAAGAAAGAAAATATTGATACTGTTGCCAGAAAGGAAATAAAAAAGAATCTGGAAATAGAAGACAATAAGCTGGAAGATAAAGATGTATATGAGTCGGATGCTTATGTGGAGGCATTAGGACAGTTTATTGAAAAAGATTTTATAAATTTCCGTTTACAGAACTCTGATCCTACTATTGGTGGAATGATTGTTTGTAGGACAAATCCACAAGCAAAAAAAGTTCATGAATGGTTTAAGCACAACTCAAAGCTTAATACTGGACTTGTTATTACAGATACTAACGATCCAAAACAAAAGCAGATTAATAAAAATAATCAGCTTGATTTCAGAGATACATTGACACCAGATATTCTTATTGTGAATTTTATGCTTACCACAGGATATGATGTAAAGCGTCTGAAAAAGATGTATCTATTAAGAGGCCCACACGCCCAATCTTTATTGCAGACTATTTCCAGAGTAAATAGACCTTATAAGTCTCCAAACGGAAAAGTCTATAAGTATGGCTATATTGTAGATTTTGTGGACATTGAGCAGGAATACGATAAGACAATAGAAGCTTATATTAAAGAGCTGGAAGCAGATCTAAATGACAATGGAGAAGATGAAGGCTCTTTAAATGGATTAGTTATTGATAAGGAAGACATCAATAGAAAATATCATAAATATCAAGAGGAATTAGAGGATATTATTTCTACAGATAATCAAGAAAGATTTTCAAAACAACTTACTTTTTATAATAAAGAAACATTGTTGAAAATCAGAAGATTATTAAATGGAATCAAGGAGTGCCAGACAGAGTTTATCTTATCAAGAGCTATGGATTATGCTGCACAGATTGACTCTGATAAAATTAAGAAACTTTTGAAATCGACACAGGAAAGAATTGATTTCCTTAATTTATCCAGTAATACAGTAAGTATGATGGATGTTATTTCAAATGATGAAGTCGTAGAAATTCTCTATGAGTTTATTAAAGTGAAAGTTATCATTATGGATCTTGGACAGATTACTCAGGATAATCCTAAATTCAAGAGATTTTCCGAGGTTGTTAAGGATATCCAGAATGAAATCAAGCAAAATAAAAACAAAGGCGATATCAAAATTAAGAAGCTGGATGAACTATTGCAGAAAATTTTCAATGACCTTTCCATCTCAGATTTGAGTGATCTGGATTCTATAACGGATGAATTACTTGAAGCTTTGGAAAGAGCCAGAAATATCAATTATGAAAATGAGAGATTATCAAAGATTTATGGTGGAAATTATGCTTTTGTAAAAACGTATCAGGATGCAATAGAAACATATCCTGCTGACAAATCAGAGATTGAAAGAACCCTTGTTATCATTTATGGAGTAATTGAGGATGTTTTGGATAAGGAAGTTGTAATTGTTCAAGGAAGAAAGAACTTCGCAGACTCCGTGAAATCCAAAGCAACTAAGCTTCTTTTAAAGGAAAAGCTTTATAGTAAAATCAAAGGATTTTACGACCAGTTACTGAATGAATTATATACCAATATACAGTTGTTTAAATAATCGAAGGAGGAAAACAAATGCCAGACATTTTTACATTAGAAAATAAAATAAAGCAAATGATTGATGAAATGAAGGGGCTCTGCCAGACTAACGGATTATCTAATCAGGCAAGTGAAGAAGTAGTTATTACTTCTGTGTTCCTTTATAAATTTCTGAATGATAAATTCATGGCAAATTTAAAAGAGTTTGCTGAAGAAATAGATATGGAAGTAGAGGAAGTTCTAAAAAATGAGAATGACGAGCTTTCTGCTTTCTATGATTCTTACCCACAGGATGTAGCATTTAAGTATGAAGACACAATAGAGTGTTTAATTAATAAAGTAGGCAGTACAGAATTCTATCGTTTGTTTGATGATGCTTTAGAGAGAATTTCAAATTATCCAGAAAATGAAGAATTTAGTATTGAAACAGCCGATGGTGGAAGAAAGCCCCTTTTTACAAGAATTACTGAGAATGTGGAGGCTTCTAAAAGAAACAATTTTGCAAAAAATATTTTTGGTATTATCAGCCAGGATAAATTTGACTTTGGAGAAGCATTTAAAAACAATTTTGACTTTTACAGCGCCATCTTTGAGCATCTGATTAAAGATTATAATGTTGCCAGCGGTGTATATGCCGAATATTTTACTCCGCAGGCCATCTCCAGCATTATTGCAAAAATATTAGTCAATATGAGTCCAGTGGAAGATAAAATTTATGAGGTATATGACCCATCAGCAGGATCTGGTTCTCTTGTTCTCCATCTTGCAAATGAATTAGGAGAAGGCTCTTTTGGAGATAGAGCACAGGTTTATACACAGGATATTTCGGGAAAGTCCTCACGATTTTTGAGAATCAATATGCTTCTTAATGGACTTACAAATTCTCTTGACAATATCATTGAAGGAGATACATTAGACACACCAGCACATTACAACATACCACATGATGCAGGATCAGGCGTAAAGAAATTTGATTATATTACATCTAATCCTCCATTTAAGATGGATTTTTCAGCAACAAGAGATTTGATTGAACAGAAATGGGCTGATACAGACCGATTCTTTGCGGGAATTCCTAAAATTCCAAATAAGAAGAAAGAGTCTATGGCAATTTATCTTTGCTTTATCCAGCATATCCTTTGGTCTTTAAAAGACGATGGAAAGGCTGCTATTGTTGTACCTACGGGATTTATTACTGCCCAGTCAGGTATTGAAAAGAAGGTTCGTCAGAGAATAGTTGATAATCATTGGTTGAAAGGTGTAATTTCTATGCCTTCAAATATATTTGCCAATACAGGAACTAATGTATCTGTTCTTTTCATTGATAAATCAAACAAAGATGGAAAGATCATGCTGGTAGATGCTTCTAAGCTTGGAGAGAAAAAGAAAGAGGGTAAAAACCAGAAAACAGTCCTTCGTCCAGAAGAAGTGAAAAAGATTGAGGATACATTTATTAATCAGATTGTAGAAGATGATTTCAGCGTACAGGTTTCTTATGAGGATATTCAGAACAAGAATTATTCTCTGTCAGCAGGACAATATTTTGAAGTAAAGATTGAGTATGTAGAGCTTACACAGGAAGAATTCAATGAGAAAATGGCTACATATACTGCTAATCTTGAAAAGTACTTCTCAGAAGGAAAATCTCTGGAAGAAGAAATTAAACAGAGATTGGGGGAATTGAAGTATGATATATAAAAAATTAGGTGATTTTGTAACATTAAATCAGGGATTAGCAATTAATAGTGGAACAAAGCATCTTGTAAAAGAGGAAAAAGATGAAGAGTTTGTATATCCGTTGTTAAGAATAGCAGATATGATGGAAAATGATTTTACAAAATATATTTCTAAAAATGTAAATCCATCAGTTATTGCAAAAAAAGAAGATATCATATATACGCGAACAGGACAAATCGGTTTGGTATTCAAAGGATATAACGGAGTTGTTCATAATAATTCTTTTATTGTTTCCTTAGCTAACAATGAATTAAATAGAGACTATTTATTTGTATTATTAAAATCTGATTTTGTTAGAGAGCAGGCTCTTAAATTAGCTAAGAACTCTGTACAACCAGATTTGACTCATGATATGTTTAAATCAATATTAATACCCTTTCCAAATAAATATATACAGAATAAAATTGCTAAAATATATAATGAGTTATCTAATAAGATTGACCTTAATAATAAAATCAATGCCGAACTTGAATCAATGGCAAAGACTATATATGATTATTGGTTTTTGCAGTTTGAATTTCCAAACGAAGAAGGCAAGCCTTATAAGTCTTCTGGCGGAAAGATGGTTTGGAATGAAGAATTAAAGAGAGAGATTCCTGAAGGATGGGAAGTTGATACATTGGAAAAACATATTCAATTAACAAAAGGAATTTCTTATACAAGTAAAAATATTGAAGCTGGTGCTGGAATTCCAATGATTAATTTAGCCTCCATTGATATTAATCGAAATTATAAACCAAATGAATTAAAATTTTATGATGGCGAGTATAATTCAAAAAAAGAAGTACATTTTGGAGATATGTTGGTTGCATGTACGGATCTTACCCGAAATGCTGATATCATCGGTTCTCCTGTTTTGGTGCCAAATGATAAAGAAAAATATTTATATAGTATGGATTTGGCAAAACTTAAAGTTTCAGATAATAAGTTTAACCCTCTATATTTATATATGACATTAAGAACAAATTTTTATCATAATTATATTAAAGGTTTTGCATCAGGTACAAATGTACTTCATCTGAACACAGATGGGATATCTTGGTTTAAAACATATATGCCATGTAAAGATATTCAGGATAAATTTGCAGCAATTATTGAAAAATGTCATACTAAAAAATGTCAAATTATTAAAGAGAACCAAGAGCTTGTTTCTCTTAAGGAATTCCTTCTTCCACTATTAATGAATGGGCAGGTTGGATTTAAGGAATAACCAATAATTTAGAACTAATTAAATGAAATACCTAGGAGAAAAGGAATAATGGAAGAAGTATTTGCAGAATTACATAACGCTTATACAAATTCAGCGGAAGGACAAAAATCATGTATGATCTGTCTGGTGAGTATAAGAAATGCTCGACAGATTATTGATAGCGGAATAACTCTTCGAGAATTACTGGGATATTCACAAGTACCGCTTCATTATCGTAAAGAGGTTTCTATGGGATTGAATTTGAGTAAGTATGTAAGAGAAAAATAAGGTAAAGAAGCGTAGATTTGATGAGGCCTTTATAGGCTCCTCAGATCTGCGCTTTTTTTATTCACAGAGTAATGTAGGATTTTAAAACATTTTCAACAAAAAATGTTGATTTATGAAAAAATCCTTGACAAATATGGTATAATCATATATGTACAGATGAATATAATATACTAAGGAAAGCTGTGCTTAGATTGTGGGGATAATTGATTATGTATAGGGCATTAGATATTGCTCGTTATATTATTGAAAGATGTAGTGCTACGAATAGAACAATCAGTAACTTAAAATTACAGAAAATATTGTATTTTGTTCAGGCTGAATTTTTGGTGACAAAAAATCAGCCTTGTTTTGCTGAAAAAATTGAAGCATGGGATTTTGGCCCAGTTGTACCAGATGTTTACTATTCATACAGGATGTTTGGTAGTGCAAATATTCCTTGTATTGGAAAATCTAGGGTGTCTCAAATTATTTCTTCAAGTGACAAAGAACTTTTAGATGGAATTATAGATGAATGTTCTAAATATTCTGCATCAGCACTTGTTGAGATTACTCATAATCAGACTCCTTGGATGGAAGCATACGAACATGGTTGGAATAATGAGATTACTCCAGAAAGTATAAAAGAATATTTTGAGGAGGATTAAAGTAGGTGTCCTCAATAAACATCAAAATCAATAAAACTACCAAGCAGGTAGAATTTAAAATTGATGATCGGGTTGTAACCGAAGAAATGTCAGAGAAAATAACAGAGATTTGCAATCTGTTATTTACTGATAGTGATAAATTTGATGAAAAAAATGCTTTTAATGCAATTTTTCGTTATATCAAAGGTTATCATAGGCTGTTATATTCTCAGATAAGCAATATTGTGTATGCTTATTATAATGAGCATACAACAGAAGAAGCAACAAATGCATTAGGAACTATGATTTCTAATATCGAGAAAGTGGTTGCATATACAGGAACTCAAGATTATAGAGACAGAAGGGCAAAAGCAACAAAGCCAGAAGACAAAAAGGTATATGAAGATACTGAAAAAGTACTCATTAAAATTTGGGATCATGTAAATCTGGCTCAAACACAGTATAGTGGCTTTAAGCAAACTGATGAAGAATATAAACGGAAGTTTAATAAAAGCATCACGCCTTTTAAAGAAGAGCTTGTAAAGGACATGAATGCTCAGTTGCTTACCATGGTAAGTATTTTTACTGCATTGGCATTTTTAGTGTTTGGCGGTATTAGTTCTCTTGGAAGTATTTTTTCCAATCATGAGATACCATTATTGAAAGTAATTATTGTCGGCTGCGTTTGGGGATTATGTATTTTGAACTTGATATTCGTCTTCCTGTTTTGTGTAGGAAAGATGACAGGATTAAATTTCAAATCTAATTTAGAACCAGATGCAAATATTATTCAGAAATATCCTATCGTATGGTGGAGTGATTTAATTATACTTACAATTTTGGCAGGAAGCCTTTGGACATACTACATACGAAAAGAGAACATTGATTCTGGATTTAATGCATGGTGCAGTAAATCACCAGAGCTTGCCATGTGGGGCGGATATGCTTTAATCTTAGTGGTATTCATAATTGTTTTAGCAATTTTCATGAAACAGACTTGGAAAAAAGGACATTGAGTAATGAAGGGCTGGAAAGAAATTTCTGGCTCTTTATTTTTGCATATCATTGTAACTATTGTTTGATAATGTATATATTTTGTGGTTGAAATATTCTTGACAACTATATATTGATTGGTTACATTATTAGATAGCAAATATGTAGGAGGTGCTTAAAACGGAAAGCGCATTAAATGTAATTGGAAAATTAGTAGATAAGCTAAAGATAAAGGAAGTTATAGTAAGTCTTTTAATAGCTGGAATATTTATTTTATTTGCACCCGATAGATTTATAAATACTCTTGGCCTTGAAATATGGCGTGAGACATATAGAAGCCATATTGGTGCGGTGGTTTTAGTCTGTGGAATTTTTTGCTTGATTTGGATTATAGTATGGCTTAAAAATAAAATTTTTAATTCCTATTTTGCTTACATGAGAGTATCAAGAGGATATTTGAAAAAGATAATTTCCAATGAAGAAAAAGAATTCTTGATCAGGAATTTTTATAATTTCGACCATGGAGAATTTAATAGTACAGCAAAACTTGATATTACTTCTGGAAATGTATATCTATTACAAAACGCCTATATCATTGCCCCCTCAGCAAAAGCATCAGTCAGTCCTTCTCATTGGGCGTATTGCCTCCAACCTAATGTCAGAATGTACTTAAATAAAGCTGTTAAGAAAAAGAAAGTTGTTATAACAGGCAGCGGATATACTTGGCAACTTTGATATTTTCGGTAGAATTGATTTTATTTGGATGAAACGACTATTGGGTAGTTTAAAACATTTATAATCATTTCTGCCGAATTTTTATGTTTTTATATGTATTACAGGTGTAATAAGTGGCGTATTTTATGTGTACCATATACATACAAAAAATTAAGTAAATTTTAGAAAAAGCATTTTTGGAGCTGCTTTTATGATATTATAGAGAACAGAGAGAATAGGAGGGAGGAACATGAAGAAAATAATTAAACTACCAGAAGATAACCTTCAAGGCTTACATTTCTTTACGAAAGGAATGAACTTTCCAGTAGTCGCAGGATCTTATTCGGAATGGGAGAAGCAACAGTTATTCTATTTAGAGTCAAATCTATGTTCTACAGGCTTTAATACAGAAGCTCTCTGCCAGTGGTGCATTACTCATAATATCAACTATCAGATCCTTTATCCTTTGAAAAAAGTTAGCATCCTGAAAAATCCCTATAAATATTACAAATTTTTGCAATTAAAGAAAAAATTGAATTATTCTCTCTGAAACGAAAAAGGCTGCTGGATTCGTATTATTTCCAGTAGCCTTTAATCGTTAAAACGTACTATTTTGTTTAAATCATCACATTCTAAAATCTTGGAGAGCTTTTCAAGAGTGTTCAGAGTGATATTTTTGTTCTTTTTCAAAGAGTCCAGAGTTTTATTATCAATACCATTCTTGAGAAGCTGATATTGAGATATACCTTTCTTTTCCATCGTTTCCCATAATGGGCTGAAATCTATTATTGTGAACACCCCTTTCCGTTGTAAGATGATTTAATTATAGGGTGTCCAGTTTCAAAACAATATTGTGGAGATATTCACAATAATATATAATGAGAGTATAGTGAAGGGGGGAAAGTTGCCATGAAAAGATATGATGAGCTGAATAATAAGGGGAAACGGAATCTTGAAGAGTTTTTAACCATTACTTTTGAATTTACAGATGAACAATTAGCGGCGATAGATTATCAAATTCCCATGACACAAGAAATCTATGATTCTATACTTGATCGCTGTATGGTGCTTGGTTCTTCTGTAGATAATTTGTTTTATCGCCTACTTGTTGAATACCCTGATTTTATGACTGTTTATGCCAATAGAATAGAGCAAGAAGTAGAGGAAAAATATTCAGATATAGATTTTCCAGAGTCTACGCCAGAAGAGCTACAGGCTGGATGGGAAGCTCTTTGTGCTAGAATCCGTAAAGAATATGGAGAAAATGCCATATAAAAAGACTGGCTTCTAATTGGAGCCAGCCCTTGTTTTTCGCTGGGTTCTTTGAGTGGAATACTATAAATTATATTTCTCTAACAACTCATTCAATTCCCGTTCGACAACATCATAACGATCATATACAGTTTTAAGCCGCTGTCTTGCTTTTTCGCAATTTTCTTTTAAGGAAGCAGGAGAATGGCCTTGTTTCGCTGTTAAGGCACAGGTTTTAATAAAGAAAGAAAAATCTTCGTGTTGGTAGAGATAAGCTCTACTTACTCCTGCACGTTCAGCAACTGTATAGAAATTAATTTTCTCATCAGCTATAACCATATTATAAAGAGCGTTGTAAACTTTATCATAAGTATCTAGGCTTCTATTCTTCTGATAATTTACTATCTGTTTTGTTTTTGACATTTTCGTTAATCCTTCTGATAGTTTCTTCTTTGTGTTTTATATTAAGTTCAATCAAGTTGGAATACTTATTAAGCACAAGGGCCAATTCGTTGTATAACCTTGCATTTTCTAGGATAAGGTTCATATTTTGATTTTCTAATTCTCTGATACGTTTATTTGCGTTATCAAGGGAAGAATAGACCTTTTTCCCGACAGCAGGTTTTTGTCCTGTTTTTTCGATATAGTCTCTAATTTCCTTGTTTTTGTAGACGAATGATTTAGAGCAACCAGCGTATAGAGCGATTTTATCAGCAGTAAGAGGTATTCCTTCGCTTACCATTTTATCTATAATCTTCTTTGTTTTTGCTACAAGTCTAGTAGAACGTTCAGAAACAGAAGAAGTAAGTATTTTAGTTGTTTCTTTGTGTTTCATGTGTTTATAGTCCTTTTCGTTCATTTATAAGTATTTTACTTCAGAACTACATATATGGCTAGAGGTTTTTTGAGCAAAAGAAAAAAGCCGATGAAACCATTGATATCTCTAGGGTTTTACGGTGTTTACAGTGTTGACGCCTTAGAGATATTCTGTTTAGCTTCATCGGTGTTGACAGTGTTTACAGGGTTGTTTTTACTCCGCATATATTGTGGGAGAGGTAAGAGGAGAAGAGACAGTAGATATGATCTCTTCCGCCATGCTGAA
>CALWGN010000288.1 GCA_944380055.1 uncultured Lachnospiraceae bacterium | reverse complement strand
TAACAAGAATATCCATAACAATATTCGAATCTATTTCTTGCATTTGTCGATAATAATTCATTATGAAATTTTCTACACCACCTAAGTGACTGGTAAATCCAGTTACTAATATTCTCATTTCGCATACTTCCTTTTATTATTTTTGAATTAATCTAGGTTTTTGACAAACAACTGTTGTATTATCTGGAACATCACAAATAACAACTGCATTAGCACCAATCTTTACATTATTTCCTATATGTATAGGTCCTATAATTTTAGCACCTGCTCCAATAAATACATTATCACCTATGGTAGGTCCTACTTCTCCACTCCAATCTTTTAGTCCTATGGTTACTTGGTGAAGTATAGTACAATTCTTTCCTATTTTAGCAGTATCAGTAATAAATATTCCCTTTATCCCATGAGGAAGATGTGGTGGATTTTTAAACTCACTTCCGCCTTCAATGTTATTTCCAAGAGATGCACAATTATATGCTTCCCTCTTTCTCATTTTAAAAAGATAATAATACTTTATTAATTTAGGCACTCGTAAATTAGCCAATTTAAACTTATATTTCCAATACTTTTTGTGATTATAATGAGTCACATAATTATTCATAATTTTCTCTACTTTATTCACTTTTATACCCCATATTTTACTGCTAACATTTTATAAATAGCATATAATTGCCACCTGATGTAATCTTTCTTTTTCATAATTGACACAACTAATCTTTGTTCATTTGTTAAATTTTCCTGATAAATAAACATACTTTCAATTATTTGGCATGCCTCTTGAAATACTGTTTTTCTAAGTGACTTATTCAATTTTCTCGTTCTTAACCATAAAACAACGCTATATTCATACAAAATATTGATACGTAAGGAATAATCATTTAATAAACCTATATCATTTGATAACTGACACAACCTTTTTATTAGAAAAAAGTGATCTAGACATTGAATACTTGTTGTCTTTTCAATTAATTTAGAAATATTATTTTCGTGTAAGCAATAATAATAAATCGTATCATTAATATATGAAAACATCTTTGCTTTTCTAAATACAATCATTCTAATAATCATATCTTCATACCAGTATCCATTTGGAAATTGTATATTTTCCCATAAAGCTGATTTATACACTCCTCCCCATGGATATCCTTTAAAATCCAATATTCTATCTTTTATTCCTTTATTCAAAACAATATTTTCTTGATCTTTTCCTTTTTTTATATACTTTTGTTTTTCAATATCGTATTCATAATAATTACATCTTACAATATCTGCACCTGTTTCATAAGCATTGTTTAGTAATTTTTCTACATACATTTCAGAAACAAAATCATCGCTGTCTACAAAAGCAATGTATTCTCCCGTTACATAACTAAGTCCTCTATTTCTTGCTTCTGCTATTCCTTGATTTTCTTGATTAATAATTAATATATTTTCATGTTTTCTTTTATATTTTTCTAAAATGTCATTTGTTCCATCCGTGGATCCATCATTCACTACAACAATATTATAACTATAATCTGTTTTTTGATTTGTTAATGAAAATAAACACTTATCAATCGTTTTTTCTCCATTATAAGTAGGAACAATAATTGTTAAATGATTTTGAATATTAAATCTTCTATTAAGTATAGGCATAACAGGTTTATTTTCATAATTCTTTTTAATATCTAAAAATTCCTGAAAATGAGATTTTATAAATGGAAACCTTGTACAACACAAAATAGCATAAATTATGTTACGAATTATTTTTATGACGTTATTTCTTATAATTTTTTTCATTTATCTCTTTATATTCCTCTTCTTCATATTCCTCAGAAAATGGTATTTCTAAATCTCCCTCTATATCAGTTATTTGTGTCATTATAAGTAAAACTGGAAATGTAACAGCACAGTGCCTAATCCATGCACCAAAATCAACTTCAAAAGAAGCTGATGCAAATAAAAATGCCATATAAATTATCAAAGCAATGTTTTGAGATGGTAAATTTTCTCGTATAGAAACTATGGATTTTACTGCATAGTAAGTCATCAATGACTGATATAAAACAAATGGCCAATATTTAACACCTAATACAATTAATTCTATTGGTATTGATAATCGTATAATAACAAGAACATATTCCATCCATAAAGTTATAAGATTATCACCTAGATATGGCACAATTAAATTATCGATATAAGTATTGCTTGATGCTGTTGCTGCACTAGAATATAATAACGAATCATGAAACAATCGATATAATGAGCCATTGATTATCATTAATGCTCCCATCATAAGTAAGTAAAATAACGATACTAAAACTAATATAAGCGTTATTCTACTCCAGTTAATATATTCTGTATACGATAGAACAAACATAAAACAAGCAATAATCACAATTATGAATAAAACAATTAATGCATAATAAGTTCTAAAAGTTGCTACACTAATTAAAATTATTCCTATAGATAAAAGAAGTTTCTTTATTGGCGATATGTATTCCGATTTTAAACATAAAAATAATGCTATAAAATAAATCATCTGAAACGCTTCCTTCCCTAATGAGAAGCAATAAACACTATTAACCATTACCACAAGTGCAATAAACGAAGCTTCTAACAAATCAATTAAAGGCTTTGTTTTCGTTAATATAAGAAACATAATAATACCAAGAAGTATAGTAATACACACTTCAAAGGAATAAAAATCCGTTGGAATATTAAGACATATTTTTCTAATTATTTTAAAAAATGTTATTACATTATCTCCCTGACCAATATTACCCTCTACTAGTTCGTCTATTCCAAAGAGACTAAATGACCAAGGTCGATTTAATATAGCATCTGGATATCCATGACCTTGACTCATATCTACAAGTGTTGATTTCATTAATGTCCAACGCACTAATTTTCCTATTAGAATAAAAAGTGGTACAAGTAAAATAAACTGTCTTGATTTAAATCTTACTCTTTTTAGAATATCTAATGACAATAAAAATCACCTAACTCTCTTGCTGTATCTTCGATTAAATATCCATTCTTTTTTATCTTCTCGTAGTTGTCTTTTCTTGATAAATCACTACTTAGTATAATTTTCGCCCAATGCTTTTCACTTTTATTTAGTCCTATAAAGACAACATTTCCTGCAATATTTACTTCTTTCGTAATGACTCCTTCGCTCATAAAACAAGGTAATCCTAAAGCCTGTGCTTCTACACCTACAACAGGTAGTCCTTCATATAAACTAGGTAATAAAAACACATCCATAGCACTCATTATATTTGCTACATCTTTCCTAAATCCAGCAAATATAACATTCTTTTCAATTGTTAAATCTTCCACTTTCTTTTTAATCTCTTCCTCTTTTTCACCAATTCCTACTAATAATAATTTTACATTTTGATTCATTTGAATCATCTCATAAATAATAGAAATTAAAAAAGTATGGTTTTTCTGTGTTGTAAATCTTCCTACATGGCCAACTACTAAATCATTATTAGAAAAACCAAATGATTTTCTCATTTCACTCCTTATATTTTCATCAAATCTAAATTTCTCATAATCAATTCCATTAGGAATTACTTTTACTTTAGAATTATTGTTCCCAAATAGCCACTGACCTGCTAAATGTGAACAAGCAAAATAATGAGTTGCATATTGATTTAATGGTTTTTTTAATATATTTCCTACTAGCTTTTTTATAGGATTATGTGTTTGAAAATCTATATTGTGAGAATGTACAATTCGTATGGGTACATTGTATTTTTTTGCATATTTTAACAACAAGAAATTTTTACTAGAGCCATTCATATGGATTGCTTTATAGTTGTTATTTTGTTGAAAAAAGGCATCCAATGCTTTTGCATACTTTACATAATCTAAGGGCGACTTAATCCATATTCCCTTTAATTTGTAAAAAGATGCCCCCGCTTTTTCTATCTCTTTTTCTAATGGGTAAGAAATTCCATCATCTAATGTCATAACATCTATGTCTAATTTATCCTTATCCATATGTTTGATATTTTCTAATAAAAACTGCTGAATGCCACCATGTCTCATGCGGTCTACAAACAACAACACTCTCGTTTTACTTTTCATAAATACTATCCTCTCCTAAAGCACCAAATAGCCATTGTTTCGTATCTTCACGAAGAAGTTCAAGATGCTTATTCACATCTATATAATCAATGGAATATGAAACTACTTCTTCTATATCTTCTTTTCCAGATAATATTCTCTCTTTTGATACATGAACGGTATTCAAAAGTGAATCTAATCTTGAATTAGTTGAAACTTTACTTTTTGATGAATATCTTCTAAAATTAAAAAAGGCTTTATTGAAAATTAACGAAAAGACTGTTCCATGAAAGGAATCCGTACATACATATTCTGCATTTTTAATAAGATTAATCCATTCTTTTGGACCTATATCATAAGGAATCACATCGGCAAATATATCTGAATATTTTACATATTCATCTGCATGGTTAATAGAAACAATTTTATAACCAGTATATTTTTTTAGTCTTTCTGCAAATTTTCTATGTTCAATATTTTTTCCTAAAAAATAACAAAATATATATGGTTCTTTTATTATTCTTTGTTCTGGTATAATAGTTTCCCATTCTTTCTTGGACAAAAGCAGTGTAGGATCACATGCAAGTTTCGCCTGTCTATTTGTTATCCTTTGAATGATTTCTATTCCACTTTGTTCTCTTGTTGAAAGATAATTTATTCTAGATAAAAAATCAGCATATTGTGAATCATACTTTTTATCAATAGTATTAAATCCGAAACTTGTGGCAAGAGATATTTTATTAATTTCATTAGGAACCCAGTTTAATGTATAATAATTTGAAACAACATTAACAGGTAACCATAATTGATCGCTTCCAACAATTACATGATTATAGTGCTCTTTTGTCCATTTTGTTAATTCTTGATAAGAATAAAAAGATTGACTTAATCGAATTTCTTTTCTAAATTCTTTATATTTCTTTTCTCTTATTTCTATGTTTCTTCTTAAATTTTTATCGATTATTTTGTCAACTTTTAATTTGACCATTCCCATTTTTTCTTTAATAAAATGAAAATTTGTTATTTGTTGAATATAATATTTTCTTTTACCTTTTTTAAAGTCAAAATTATGCTCCACATTGATTGTCTCGTTAGGTATACAAGCATCATCTAACACTTTTTGAGTTGCATACGCTTGTAAAACACTACCATAGTTACTTTTAAAATAACAAGATACTATTCCTACTTTTTTCATTCTAATTTTGTATCCTTTCATAGAATTGGCAAGTAATCTTTTGTAATAACAAAGAATATATATATATACATATAAATACTATTCCAATATTAATAAATATCGAATTTGTTATGTTCATCAATCTAATAGGTCCGCTAATAAAAACACAGTGAACTAAATAAATATAAAAACTCAATCCATCAAAATGCTCTATTAACTTTTCATATTTTATAACTTTTATAGTTTTTGTTATCTTACAAATAAATAAATATAATAATACAGCTAACAAGCTATGAGAAATAGCCACTATAATATTGTTATATAAAATCGTATTATCAAAGAAATATAAACCTAACAGTCTTATAGAAAAGATGCCACATATTTCTGCTATTATTACCAACACATTTGCTTCTTTAATATCTATATTCCTATATACATACCCTATTAAATAAGCACCAATATAAAACATAATTTGACCTATATTAATATCTAGATAGGATATTATGCAACATAAAATCCAATAGAACAATATAAAAACTGGTTTTAGCTTATCTCTATGCTGATATAATAAAGGGGTAATCAAGTAGCAAATCCATATAACTGTCATAAACCAAAGATGTTCTAACCATAATGAATAGCCAAAAAACCTCTGTAAATTAAAAACATATATAATTAAATATTTTAGTTCAAATACATTGTTTATAATTTGCATTGTAAAAATAAACGCTAAAAATATATAAATAGGAATCATGAGTTTTACAAATCTACTTAATAACCATTTCGGAACATTTTCTAAAGCTTTGTTGCCATATAAGTAACCGGAAACAAATAGAAATATATAAACACCTACATTAAAAAATTGTGAAAGCTTAGCAAGCATTGGATTTTCTATTTCTTGTACTAAGTGACATATGACAATAAACAACATTGCTACTATTCGTATCAGTTGTATTTTTATGTATTTATTTGATTTTTTATTGGATGATGCTTTTTTCATAACTCTTAACCTATATAATATTTGATTTTTGAAGTAATTCTTTATATTTACGTTCTAACTTATATGCTTCATAATTAATATCAAACCCTTTTTCTACTAGAAGTTGTGATGTATCTTTTCTTTGAAAACCATAAAAATAAGACATAGATTGTTGTGCCCAAGTTTTTTCATCAAGAGATAATGATAATAATTGGGTTGTTTCTAATACTTTTGTTTCCTTTGTAATATCATCTGATAGCACACAAAGTAAGCCTGATGTCTGAGCTTCTACTCCTACAACAGGCAATCCCTCATATAAGCTAGGAAGCAATAACATATCAAATGCTGAGTATAACTGGTTTGTATCGTCCCTTTGTCCTGTAAAAATAACACAGTCACTAAGATTTAAACGATTCACTTTTTGTTTCATCTCTTCTAATAGTGGACCTTCTCCTACCATTACTAAAACTGTATCTTCATTTTTTTTATGTATTTCCTGAAAAATTTTTATTAAGAAATCATGATTTTTTTGTACAACAAATCGCCCTATATGACCAATAACTATTTGACTTTGATTAAGACTTAACTCTTTTCTTTTGATTTTCCTATTTAGTAAATTAAATTGATAATGTTGTGTATCAATGGCATTATTAAGTAAATATACTTTATGTTGATTATACGTCCTATTACCAAATAACCATCTACCTGCAAGTTCACTACAACAAAAATAATCAGTTGCAAACCATTTTGACAAAGGTCGTAAACATTTTTTCATTATATCTTTCTTTTTTTCTTTTTTATTACTCGTACTATGGCTATGGACTATTCTAATTGGAACATTGGAATACCACGCTGCAAACAGTGGAAATACTGACATTGTATTAATATGTGAATGAACAATACTATATTTTTGTTCTTTAAATAATTTAACTAATGAGTTGATGTAACGAAAAGTATCTTCATATTGTGGAACAATAATAATATTTCCTCCTAATTTTTCAATTTCCTCTTTTGGAATTCTAGGCGAACCTATATCGATTATAAAGTCAAATTGTATCTGACTTCTATCCAAATGCTTATAATAATTTAGAACAATCGCTTCTAATCCTCCTCCTACCCACTTTCCAATCACATGAGCAACTCGAATGGGTTTTTCTAATATTTTATTCATACAATCACCTTTAACTATTTCTTATCATAAAATATACCAAACATATAGTTTTTTTCATTATATATATATTTTTTTTCTTTGTCAATAAAAGGAAATATAATAGTCTTCTATAAAAAATGAAGAATTAAAAGTAACTTTTAATCCTTCATTTTTGGTTCAAATATTAAAGAAGCAATGTAGCCAAAAATAAGTGCTCCTGATATTCCTACTGCACTAGCTGTAAATCCTCCTGTAAAAAGACCTAATGCACCTTCCTTATCAATAGCTTCTTTCATTCCTTTCCACAATGTATTTCCAAAACCTAATAGTGGTACGCTAGCACCTGCTCCTGCCCAGTCTATAAATGGTTGATAAATGCCAACTGCTCCTAAAATAGCACCAGCTACTACAAGAAGTACCATAACTCTTCCTGGTAGTAGTTTCGTTTTATCCATTAATATTTGGACAATTCCGCAAATCAAGCCACCAACTACAAATGCCTTTATATATTCCATTTTACTTCTCCTTTATCTTATGACAGTGCTAATTATTTTTCTCTAGCATAACTGCCTGTGCAATACTTGGAATAGACTGTCCTTCATTAAAGCTTACTGTTGACAATAGTGCTCCAGTAGGAACAAACAATACCTTTTTCCATTTTCCCTTTTCCATTTGCTTTAAAATATAAGCACATAATGTTACTGCAGCACAACCACAACCACTTCCACCTGCATGAGTATCTTGTTCTTCCTTATTATATATTTCAATTCCACAATCCATGTGTATATTACTAATGTCATATCCTTTTCGATTTAGTAAATCAATTAAAGCTGTTTGCCCAATATATCCTAAGTCACCTGTAATAATTTTGTCATAATAACTTGGATCAATAGCAAAATCAATAAAATTTCGATAAATAGTATCCGCTGCCGCTGGAGCCATAGCAGCTCCCATATTCATAGAATCTTTGATTCCATAATCAATAATTTTTCCAGTTGTAATTCCCTTGATTCCAACTGTTCCACCTTTTTTTCCTAATACAACTGCTCCTGATCCAGTAACGGTCCATGTAGCGGAAAATGGTCGTTGATTCCCATATTCTAATGGATATCGAAACTCCTTTTCTGCACTAGCAAAATGACTAGATGTCATACAAATAACATAATCTGCGTAATCTGAATTTATTGTCATTGCTCCTAATGACAAAGATTCTCCCATTGTAGAACAAGCACCATATAATCCGAAAAACGGTATATTAAAATCCATAATTCCAAAGGAAGTAGCAATACTTTGCCCTAATAAATCTCCAGCAAAAATATATCTTATTTTGTTTTTTGAAATACCAGCCTTTTCAATTGCTTTTTGGGCCGCTAGAAATTGCATTTGACTTTCTGCTTCTTCCCATGTATTTTTTCCAAACTTAGGATCTTCATCAATATAATCAATAAATTCTCCTAGTGGACCTTCCTTTTCTTTTTTACTAGCAATAGATGCTGCACTAATAATTCTAACTGGATGTTCAAATCGAATACTTGCTTTTCCCTGTTTCATAATTACCTCCTTTTTTAGGAAATCCATCCTAGCCATTTTAATATTAAGTATCCTACTCCTAGTACCCAACTACTAAATATCCCATATAAAATCACAGGTCCAGATATAGTAAAAATTTTACATCCTATTCCAAATACCTGACCCTCTTTTTTATATTCAATGGCAGGCGCTGCAACTGAATTTGCAAATCCAGTGATAGGAACTAATGCACCTGCACCTGCAAACTTTGCAATTTTAGGAAAAACATTAATTCCTGTTAACAAAACTGCTCCACCAATTAGGCAAATCAAATTCCATGCAGCAGCCGTTTCCTTGTCCATACCCTGATTTTGAAATACTGTTAATAATAATTGTCCAATACAACATATGGTTCCACCTACAAAGAAAGCTTTTATTACATTTAACATTGTATTATGAGTTGGTGTAACTTTCTTAATATAATCACTATATTCCTGCTTTTGTTTTTCACTTATACTTGTCATCTATTTCATCTCCTAAGTTTCTTTCTGATACTATAAGATATTTCCTTCTAGCCTTTACCAGCCTTTATAAAAATAAAGAAAAGAACCTAATGTTTTTCCTATTGCTAGACCACATATAATATATGGCAATCCTACTTTTAATCGTACACGGCGTACCATAATAGGAAATACATTTAATGTTTCTGCTAAAGCCATTACTAAACTGCTAACAAATATTCCACATCCTACTCCAAAAATTCCAAGAATTATATTTCCTGCAATTCCATGTATAAGTATAGGAAGATGAAAAATATTAATTAGATTTCCTACTGTTCCACCTAGAATAATGGCCCATTCATATCCTCTTATATATCCTCCAGTTCTTGTTTTTCCTGCTAATCTAGGAATAATTCCAACAACTGTGATTAAAGCAAATACCCCTGCAGCAGTGGCAAGCCCTGCTCCTAACCCTATTAGTCCACAAATAATTTCTCTTACTATCATCATATCAATAACTACCTATTTCCTTCCTGCCGATTATAGTTATCAATAATAGCTGTATTTACATCTTGCTCATATAATCTCATTTCCACTTCTAGTGGAGTAGGGTCAGAAGTTAATTTTTTTCTAGAAATATGATTATAGAATACTAAAATCCCTATGGATAATCCAATTGAATATGACCATTCAATAATAGTAAATCCATTGGACTCTTTTCCTGTGACAAGTTGATAGATATTTTTAAACACATCAGACACATTCACATCATTATTAAATGTCATAATTGCAAATGCTGCACCTAACAATATAATTAAAAATATACCCCCTGCCTTCATCCATTCTACTACTTTATTTTCTTTTTTCTTTCTTTCATAGGCTACAATAAAGTCCTCTGCACCTAGTATAACAACTTCTAACATAGGATAGGTTTCTTGTATTAGCTTTATAATATCCACAACTTGAAAAATGCCTCGATAGTCTTTATCAGTAGATACTTTTCCAATTTTTAAACATTTACATTTATTTAATAAAAACTCATCTTTACACCATAAAGTTGCAACATCTTTTAAATAAATATCACTTTCTTCAATCTTATTATTTTGTTCAAACTGGATATATAAAGTTATTTCATTCATTTTCTTTACACTTCCTTGGTTTCTTTTCCTTTTTCTAAGAAGCAATCACATACATCAGGGCATTCTCCTGCCATATTTTCAATGACCTCTACTGTATTCTTTGTCATTTGTTTTACTTTTTCTGCTCCTACTTTTACTACTTCTTTGGCATCATCTAGCATTTCCGTTCCTTTTTCTATTGTATTTTCAAGAATATCTTCTCCTGTATTTTTTGCTTCCTTATAAAAATCTTTTGCTAGCTTTTTACCATCTTTTTTTATGTTTTTTAAATCCTTTACTAGTGTTCCATTCATGGGCTTAGTTTCCTTTTTATTATTCATATAACATAATACGAAAGCTACTGTAACTCCTGCAAGAAGCAAACAAATACAACTTTTACAACCTTTTCTTTCCATTTTCTATTTCTCCATTCTTTTAAATTTTATTTGTTTTTACAGTAGTAGTTTCTGCTATATTCTTTTATTTATGCTAGAATTTTTTTACATTTTTTCCCTCATTTTTTTTAAAATCTTTTTTTCTAATCGTGATACTTGAACTTGAGAAATTCCCATACACTTTGCAATTTGCGTCTGAGTTTTGTCGTAAAAATATCGAAGTCGTATTATTTTTTGTTCTTCTTGTGGTAACTCTTTAATAATCTGCTTTAATACCATTCGATTAATAATTTCTTCATTTGCATTTTTTTGCTGTTCTAACTTATCCATTAGTGTAATTG
>CALWGN010000287.1 GCA_944380055.1 uncultured Lachnospiraceae bacterium | reverse complement strand
GTAATGCCAATGAGAACATATGGATTGCCATAGAAATATCATAATGAGAACAAATTTGAGCACCTAATAAAATACGAGTCTTTTTGTCATATACCATACGAATTTTTACTTTTTTTTTTTTATTTTCAATAAATTCAGGTTTTTGTAAATCTTCGTAATCAGAATAAGCAGCGTCAAATCCAAGGCTTTTTGCTTTGGCAAAAGTTAATCCTGTACTAACCATATGAAATCCCCAAATAGAAATACCATTAGAACCTTGAACGCCTACAGATTCTAAA
Source organism: uncultured Lachnospiraceae bacterium (assembly GCA_944380055.1). GTDB lineage: Bacteria > Bacillota > Clostridia > Lachnospirales > Lachnospiraceae > Fimimorpha. The sequence goes on along the minus strand of CALWGN010000287.1, from coordinate 17,926 downwards.
GAAGTGCCACAAGCATTATGAGCTGCAAGTATTCCAGAGCGAACTGCATTGGTTGCCAGTGCAATGTAGTCTGTTTTTTGGGTAGCATTGTTAAATACAGTGGCACAATCTCCGATTGCATATACGTCAGGAGTACTTGTTTCTTGCTTTAAGTTGGTTAAAAATGCACCATTGGAAAATAGTTGTAGCTTATCTTTTCCAAGCTTATTATTTGGCTTAAAGCCAACACATAAAATAACCATATCCACATCATAAGAGTTTTTATCTGTAATAATACGTTCTACTTTCTTATCACCTTCTAAACGTTGTACTGTTTCACCCAGTGCAAGAGAAACACCATGTTCTTTTAGATTATCAGACATAAGAGTAGAAAATTCATCATCAAAATATCCAGAAAGGCAAGTATCTGCACAGTCTATTAAAACAACTTCACGTCCATTTCTTTTAAAGGCCTCAGCTAGCTCAACCCCAATGTATCCAGCTCCAACAACTGCTACTTTTTTAATAAATGAATCATTTAGCTTATTAATAACATCTTGGGCATTTTGATATAGCTTAACAAATTGAACATTTTCTAAGTCTTTTCCTGGAATGTTTGGTTCAATTGGTAGAGAACCAGTAGCAAGAATTAATTTATCGTAAGGTTGCTTATATTGTGTGCCATCTTTTCCAGTAGCATATACAATTTTAGCATCATAATCAATAGTATCCACTGATGTTTCCATATAAATAGTAGCGCCTTTTTTCTCCAAGGTTTCTTTATTAGAATAGAACAACCCCTCAGGTCCATTAATTTGTTTTCCAATCCAAAGAGCCATACCACATCCTAAAAAACTAATATTAGAATTGGCATCAAAGGAAATGACTTTTTTATCCTTGTAATTATCAAGAATGGTATTTAGCGTAGCAGTACCTGCATGATTAGCTCCAATAACAACAATAGTTTCTTTCATAAAAGACCTCCTTATAATGAAAAATAAATAAGTTAGATTTTGATGTTGACCAATTAACCATGTTAATTGATTAACTATGTTAATTTATTAACTATATTATACAAGTTTGATAAAAAAGTATCAATATATTTGTATGGAATAAATAGATATGTTTTCGTAATTTCTTTTGAAGTTATTGGTCATATATGAAATAAGTTTATAGAAAAAAACATAAGATTTTAGATAAAAAATAAGAAAAAATGGGAGAACTTTACAAATATTAATATTTTATAAAAAAATAAAAATAAAAAAAACATAGTATTAATATTTATAAAAACATAAAAAATAAAATGATTTATAAAAAAACAAAAATAATTAGATAATATTAAAAAAAGTTTTAAAAATAAAAACAAATAAAGATATTAATATATATGTTTTAAAATTTCTGAAAAATATGATATAAATAAAGAAGAAAAATTAAGTGATAGGGATTCAGGAGTTGCAGGAGGAGTCTATTGGCAGTCAGATGCAAAAATTAGTAGTAGTAAGTATGTCACATTGAGCACTACTTTTGATGCCTCTGGTTCGACTAGAATAGAAGCAGACAAATGGGTATGGAACGACGGCACATGCTATCTTGGTACTGTGGAAAAGTATGGTGATAGTACGTGTTATCTTGCTTTTTCAATGGCAGGGTATGTAGGTATCAATATAAAGTCTTTACATGTTATTTCTTCTGCTGGTATAGCATCTAATTTAAGTCTTTATAAATATTAGATATAATAGAGAAAATCTAGCTATAATAACCTTTATAGCTAGATTTTTTAAAATAAATCATCATTTACAAAGGGGTGTATAAAATGAAACATAAGGTTATGAAAATGAAAATAGTTTTGTTACTAATGGTAATTATAGTATGTACTATTGCAGGGTGTTCAAAGGATAAAGATGATAGTATAGAGGTAAGAGGAAAAAATTATTATCGATCAGGAGTAGCAGATTTAGTTGAAGTATCTAGTGGTTTTTATATGATAGATACAAGTAATTTTATAAAATATTATGACAAAGAAAGCAAACAAACCATTGTTTTGTGTAATAAACCAGAATGTAAACATAATTCATCAGAATGCTATGGATATGTTAATTATCTTAGAGGAACATTAGCGACGGATGGAAAGTATTTATATTTTATAGGTATGGAGAGAGTGATTAATGAAAAAGTAAAAGAAATGGTAATAGAGTACTTTTTATGTAGGGTTCATTTAGACGGTACGGTAATAGAAAAGTTATCTACCATTAAGACGCAGATAGTAAAAGGAGAAGAAACGGTAAATGGTCTGTGGACTTCTAATTTGTATGTAACAGAAAATGTAGCTTATTACTTAATGTATAGCAATGAAGAAAGAGAAGAAAGTGGTGTAAAGTTATATCGTATAAATTTAGAAAAGGAAGGAAAAATAACAGAACTTACATTTATTCCATGTAGCGATGAAGGACATGGAACTTTAACTCTGTATGGAGGATATAATAATTTTTTATGGTTTCAAATACAAAGATTAGGTGAAAAAGGATTTGTTGGAGATATTTATTACTATGATTTAAAGAATAAAGTGAAAGAAAAAGTAATGGATAACATACAAGATGCAAGAGCTAGTGGAATGGAACCAATAGAAGATGGATTTTTTTATACAAGCGAAGGGCAAGTATGGAAGTATAATAAAAATACACAAGAAAAAAATGTATTAATACAACTAGGGGATGAGTCACAAGTATATCATACTCCATTTATCTATGAAGATAAATTAATCGTAAATGGAATGAATGCAATTTACGTATATGATATGGAGGGAAAATTAATTAAAAAATTAGAAATGAAGAAAGAAAATAGAGTGGAGGGTAGTCAGTTAGATATTAATTTGAAAGGAATAGATATGGATGGGAATATGATTATTTATACAATAGGAACAGAAGAACTACTAGCGACATTTTATCAGTGGAACTTAAATAATGCATTAAACGGTACAGGGGTAGAAGAGAAGATATTTTAGTGTTTAGCAATGAAAAGTGGGTGAGTAGATGAGAGAGGTATTTCGTATTTAAAAAAAACAATAGTTTGGGGAATATTAGGGTTACTTATTGTATGCAATGGATATTTATTTTTTATAGAAAGTGGAAATGGAAGTTCAATTTCTCATATTAGAAAGGAGACTGATATTTATACTCAATATATAAAAAATTATAAAAACAATGGGAATCTATTGCAAGTAGAAAATGATTCTAGTACATATGTCTTTGAAAAAATATTTAGCCAAATCAGTGGTATAAACACATACAAAGATAATATTGAACAAGTAATTGGACAAGCAAATCAAATGAGTCAAGTAGGAATATTTGCAAAGAAAGGAAGTTATAATGCTTCTAATATAGAAAAAACAAAAAAAGATTATACAAAGTTATTGGAAGTAACACCTGAGATAGTAAATGAAATGCCAATAGAAGCATGGATAAATTATTCTATGTGTCAATGGATATTGCTCATTTGGGCAGTAGTTTTTATTTTCTTTTTTATGGAAGAAAGAAAAAAAGGATTATGGTCCATGATACATATGACGAGGGAGGGAAGATATCGTCTTGCCTTTAAACGGCTATGTATTTTAATAAGTGGAATAGTTATAGGTGGGATATTGCTACAAGGAAGTACGTGGTTATTGGCAGTTTGGTTATACGGAGCTTGTGATTTGACAGTGCCAATAGTTTCTATTACAAGTTTTAAAGGTATTACAAGCACTGTTTCTATTGGTACATTTTTATTAAAGGTGGCATTTCTTCGTGTTAGCGTTATTGTATGTATGGCAGTAATTATTTGGACAATCTTTTGTATAATAAGGACTCAGTTTTTAGCAGTCATTAGCGTAGCTTTTATCGGTGGAGTTCAATTTCTTATGTACCACAGCATAGGGGAACAAAGTCCAATGGAATTTTGGAAATATTGTAATGTAGCTTCTTGTTTTGATATTAATACTATTGTAACCGACTATAAAAATGTAAATGTATTTGGATATGCAATAGGACGAGAAGAGCTTACTTGTATGCTAATAATGCTAGTATTTATTGTTGGAAGTGTTAGCTGCATAGTAATAAATGGAATGATGAAGCCTATTGGAAGTATAATGATAGGAGCAAAAATAGAAAAATATTTAAGGTCCATTGCATCTAAGATAGCTAGTAGATGTAACAATTTTGGAATAGAGCTATATAAAATATTATTTGTTCAAAAAGGTATTGTAGTAGTTATTATAGCTTTTGTTTTCATATGGAATATAAGTAAACCTGTTGTATATAACTATGATTCTTTTTATGAATATAAAAATCAAATATATAGTATGTTACAAGGTGAATGGACAGAACAAAAGGAGCAAAAGTTACAACAAATAGAGGAAGAAATAAAAACAGAACTAACTAAGTGGACAAAGGAAGAACAGTTAGTAGGGGATAATAAGGGAGAATATGATGCTATTTATATTATGTCTAAAATAAGACAGTGCAATTTAAAGTTAAGTGTGTTAAATGAAATTAGAGAGCAAATGGATGCACAAAAGGGTATGGATACGATATGGCTTGTAAACCCTATGGGATACCATTTAATATTTGGAGATATAGGCTATGGAAATAGTGGAATGAGTACATTTGTTATTATCTCTGTGTTAGTTATTTTGTTTTGTGGGACAATGGCATATGAGAAGCAGTCTAATATGGTTACTCTTTTACATGTTCAAGCAATTCCAAATAATTATTTAATGAAGTTAAAGAAGAAAACAATGATTGTCTGTATTATTATGTTTGCTGTTATTGCTTATAGTTTAGAGTGGTACCAAGTATATAAATCAGTTGGAATGAATTATTTTCAAGCAAACGCTAGCAGTATTCCTATGTTTCAAGATAGCCTATATATGAAGGATTGGACTATTTTTCAAGTTCTTCTATGTATATACATACTTCGCTTATTTTTGTTAGTTGTTAGCGGATTTATTATGTTGTATTTTGGAATATTATTTGATAGTGTACTATCAGCAGTTACTATGGGGATTATTGTGTTCATCATTCCGTCTATTTGTTATTTGCTTGGTTTGGGTTGGATATTTAAGTTTAGTATTCTTTTTTTATGTGATGTAGTAAATTGGATATTTTAGAAAAGATATAGGTATTGTGTGGAGGTTTTTATGGAGCTAGAAATAAAAAATGTAAGTAAAAGTTTTGGAAAAACAAAAGCCTTATTTAATGTTAACATTACATTTTCAGAGGGTATTTATGGTATTTTAGGGCAAAATGGAGCAGGAAAAAGTACTCTTATTCATTTAATTACAGATAATTTAAAACGAGAAACGGGAAAAATTTTATTTGATGGGGTAGATATTAAACGCTTAGGGAAAAAGTATAGAAGCATGGTCGGTTATATGCCACAGCAACAAGGATATTATGAGGGATTAACTGCTATGGAATTTTTAAAATATATGGCAGAGGCAAAAGGGATAAAAGGAAAAGAAGGGAATAGACAAATAAAAGAATTATTAGAAATTGTGCATTTAGACAAAGTGGCCCATGAGCTAGTTGGGAAATTTTCGGGTGGAATGAAACAAAGAGTGTTGCTAGCGCAAGCGTTGCTTGGAGAACCAAAAATTCTTATATTAGATGAGCCAACAGCAGGCTTAGACCCAAAGGAACGTATAGGAATTAGAAACTATATCGCTAAATTATCTAAAGACAAAATTATTTTATATACAACCCATGTTGTTAGTGATATTGAAACAATTGCAAATGAAATTTTAATTTTAAATAAGGGAGAAGTTGTTAAACAAGGAACGTTACAAAGGTTAATAAAGGATATAAAGGGGAAAGTAATAGAAATTTCATGTAATATGGAACAGTTGCAACAGTTACAAAAACAGTATCTAATAGGGAATGTAATTCAAAGAGAAGGGAACATTATATATCGAGTGGTATCAGAGCAACCGATACTAGAAGGGAGAAAGGTATCCGATATTAGTTTAGAAGATGTATTTTTATATGAAACACTTAAAGTACACGAAAAAGGAAAAATTCATACATAGCGTATAAATTAGAGAAAAAATAAAGAAAAATAGATAAAATACCCTTTTCTATTTCTTGATTTTTATAACATATCCGTATAGGATACAAATAAAACAATTAAAAGTTATGGATATTTATCACTATTACAGAGTAAAAATGAAAGGGGGATAATGTTTCAATATTTATGAATTATATCATTGGAGCAGTTACTGATATAGGAATAAGAAAAGAAAAAAATCAAGATAGCATATATTCTAGCGTTATAAATACTTCAAAAGGAAAAATGGCATTTTCTGTGGTTTGCGATGGGTTAGGAGGGCTATCAGAGGGGGAGGTTGCTAGTGCATCGGTGGTTTATGCTTTTCGAAATTGGATAGCAACTAGATTAAAGCAGTTATGTAAAGAGGAAGTAACAGAGGAAAAAATAAAAGAAGAGTGGTGTAATCTTTTAAAATGGCAAAATGAAAGATTAAGGAAGTATGGATTACAAAAAGGGATTATGTTAGGAACGACAGTAGTAGCAATATTAGTTACAGCAACAAACTATTATGTTATTCATATAGGAGATAGTAGGTTGTATGAGATAGGAAAAGATATTAATCAGATAACAACAGATCAGACGTTGGTACAACGGCAGATAGAAGAGGGGAAAATGACAATAGAGGAGGCAAAGGATAGCAAAGATAAACATATATTATTACAGTGTTGTGGAACAATGGATGTTATGATACCTGAATTTATATGTGGAAAAACGAAAGAACATACTACTTATATTTTATGTTCCGATGGATTTTATCATAAAATATCGTTAAAGGAAATGTATGATAGTTTTTCTTCTAATGTGTGTTTAGATGAGAAACAAATAAGTATACAAAGTAACTATTTAATTGAATTAAATAAAAAAAGAGGAGAAGAAGATAATATGTCAGTTACAGTAATAAAAACATGTTAGGAGAGTTTTGTGTTAGAAATTGGTTCGCTTATTGATGGGAAATATAAAATATTAAATAAAATAGGACAAGGGGGAATGAGTACGGTTTATTTAGCAATCAATGAAAGAGCAAATAAACCGTGGGCAATTAAGGAAGTTAGAAAAGATAGTAAAAAAGATGTTAGTGTAGTAAAGCAAGGGATAATGACAGAACTTAAGTTGCTTAAAAAACTTCATCATCCAAATTTGCCAACTATTGTTGATGTTGTTGATGGAGAAGAGACATTTCTTATAGTTATGGATTATATTGAGGGAAATCCATTAAGTCAAATATTAGAGGAAGAAGGTGCAAGAGAAGAGGAGCAAGTCATTCAGTGGGCAAAAATTCTTTGTGACATTCTAGGGTATTTACATAGCCAAAATCCACCAATTATTTATAGAGATATGAAGCCAGATAATATTATGCTTTGTCCAAATGGAGACATTATGATGATTGATTTTGGAATAGCAAGGGAATTGAAAGAGGAAAACTTAGAGGATACTACTTGTCTTGGAACAATAGGTTATGCAGCACCAGAACAATTTGGAGGAAATGGACAAACAGATACTAGAACAGATATATATAACTTTGGAATGACGTTATATCATTTGATTACTGGAAAAAATCCTTCTAAACCACCTTATGAAATACTACCTATTCGCAGGCTAAATCCTAAGTTGTCTAGTGGATTAGAATGTATTATACAAAAATGTATACAAAAAAATCCAGAAAAAAGATACCAGTGTGTGGCAGAACTAATGTATGATTTAAATCATTACAAGGAAATAGATGATGCATACAGAAGCAAGCAAAAAAGAAAAGTAATTTATTTTGTTTTAAGTATTTTAGTTACGTTCATGATTGGAATTATATCAATACTAGCTAGTATTTTAGGTGAAAGCAATAAAAATGAAGTTTATGAGCGATTGCTTAGAAATGCAAGTAGTATTGAGGAATATTACAATGTAATATTAATTGATACAGGGAAAATAGAAGGATATTTACAATTAGTGCAGTTTCTTCTAAGAGATGGACAGTTAGAGGAGCAAGAAATGCTTTCACTTAGAAAATTATTAATTGGGATAGAAAGGGTAGAAGAAGATGAACAGTTAATGTTAGTATTTCCGTTAGAAGAGTTAAAAGAAAGTAACGAAAAAGCAAGTGAACAGGTTTTTTATACAATAGGAGAGGCTTGTTTATTTAATTATAACATTTCAGTAGAAAAAGACCGATATGAAAATGCAGCAATATGGTTTAAACAAGCAATAAAATCATATCCAACTGCTAAAATTTATTGTGATATGTCTCAATGTCTAAATAAAATATATCAATATACCACATCTAAAATAAAGCAAACAGAAAAACGAGCAAGACAATATGAAATGCTTTGGATAGAAATAAAAAATCTAATAAGTGTTTCTAAACAGTTCGGAGAAGTCGATAATAAATTTCAAGTAAATCAGTTAATAATAAATATGATAAATAATAATATAGAAGATTTTGTTTCGATTATAGGAGAACAATCCGTAATGGAAGTAGTTAATACGATTAAAAATCAACATAACCAAGTAGATTTTTCTATTTTAAAGGAAGAAATAGAAAAACTAGACAACGTAATAGAGGAAATCATACAAAAAATTCAATTGCTAGAAAGGATAGGTAGATGAATTATAAGTTATATGAACTTGTACATATATGGGGAGTTGTCATTTTCTTTTTACTATTAGTAATAACTATTATTTTATTTTTTAAGTGGAATATTATTAAAATAGTAAAAGATTTGTTAGGAATCACAGCAAAAAATACGATTAAAAATATAACATGGACACAAGAAAGTGTTACATGGGAAACAAAAGAAATTACAGGTATGAAAGGGATAGAAAAAATAGATAGCAAATCATTTTTTATTGAAAAAGAGATTATATACGTTCATTGCAGTAGTAATAACAATATAGTTAATAATCATTGTGAGTAGTTATTCATAGAAAAATAATGAAAGGTGGTTAGAATTATGTTTTTAAAAAAGGCAATAAGTAGTATTTTAGCTACAACATTTTGTATTAATATGACAATTAATAATCTTACATTTTTTATGTTACAACAGAATGTTTTTAACGATGAAAGAAGAGAATTGTGTATATATGAATTTCAAGTAGAAGATATTTATGGGGGTGGCATAGAAAATGTGCAGATACAAATTAAGGGGGAGATGAAAAAAGAAGTAATTGTTGAAAGTAGTGAAAATACAACGGAGAATGACTTCATAGAAGATGACTTCATAGAAGATGACTTCATAGAAGATAGTTCTACAGAGGAAAGTAGTATGGAAGATAATTATATAGAACATGAGTCTAAGGAAGAAGTTTACACAGAAGACACTTCTACAGAGTATATATTTGAACAAGAAATTTCCACAGAAGATAATTTTATAGGAGAAAGTAATATAGAAGGTAGCTTCATAGAAGGTAGCTTCATAGAAGAAAGTAGAATAGAGGGAAGTGATATAGAAGAGACGTTAGAACAGGAAAGCAATCAACTAGAAGAGACAACGACAAAGGAGAGTAAAGAAGAAAATCAAAGCGAAGAGAATGTGGAAAGTACAAGTAAGGAAAATGTAGAAGATTCAAAAGAAGAAAGTATAGAAGAAGCAAGTGAAGAAGGCATAGAAAGTTCAAAAGAAGAAAGTATAGAAGAAGAAAGTGAAGAAAATTCAGATAGCAGTACAGCGGTTATAGATGTGCGACAGGTCCATGATGTAATTACTACCAATTCTTTAGGGTATGCCATTTCTAATGTAGTAAAGGAAGGAATAGAAGAAGGATATACAATAGACATTCATTTGTCTTATATAATTTCTCATGAAAATTATGCAACGTTAGAGGGAGTGAGAGTTGATTGGAAGAATGCTTATACAGTAGATATATTACCCTTAGGATTTCAACATAAATATGAAGAGGTTAGTTATAGTTACGAAAGACGTTATGCACAAGCTATAAATTTTTCTAGTAGTAACGTAAAGTATTCTATTGTTGAGGGAGAAACAAATGATAGTGCAATTATAGATGAGAATAGTGGAGTATTAACATTAAAAAAGCCTGGAACAGTATATATAGAAGCAGAAGGGAGGATAGATGGGAAGAGGGTAAGTGATAGCTATGAGCTAAAGATTGTAAAAGGAGAGAGACAATTTTTATTTTTACCTCAAATTCAATGGAATGATAAGGGAGAATTGGATGTATGGTATGGGTTAAAACAATTAGAAAATCCTATTTATATGGTAGTGGATAAAAATAACCCTAGTTATCCTTTATGGGAGGACATAGAAAAAATACAGTATACAAGCAAATCAGATGCTTTTGTAGGAGAGGTTGATAATCAAGGGAAAGTACAATTTTTTAGTGGAAAAAAAGGAAAAATTACAGTAAAAGCAAGTTTAAAAGAAGATGATTATTATAAAAAGACAGAAGTGTTCTATAACATAAATGTAAAGCCTTTTATTATTGAAAATATTGAAGATTATATACAAATAAATAATGACAAACCTACACCTAATACATGGTATAACAAACCTATTGAAATTAGTATTTCCAATAATATAGGTGAATATGAAATTAGTAAGTCAGAGGATTTTATAAATAACATATGGAAAGAGAAGTTAACAATACAACAAGAATGTTTAACAGAAGATATTATCATCTATTTGAGAAATAAAGAGACGGGGATGGTAACAGAACAGGTTATAATTCCATATTCTAGTGTGCAAATAGATACCAAACAACCAGAAAATATAGAGATTATTTATAGTAAACCAATATTTGGGACAAAAATAAATGGAAATAATTTTAAGTATTATAATGAAAATGTATTTGTCACTATAAAAGCAGAAGATAGTGGTTCAGGAATAAGAGATGTTTTTTATACAATGACAACTTTTGATGAAGAGGAAGAAATTCTAAAAGAGCAAATACCAATAAAAGTAGGAAGTAAGCAAATCAAAGAGACATTTTCTATTTCAGCGAAGTATCAAGGATTTATTGGTGTCGTGATAAGTGATTTAGCAGGAAATGTAAATTCATACAGTGAAACAGAACGAAAAAATGGAATTGTAGTAGATAATGAGAGTCCTAAGTTAGAAGTTAGATACGAAGGAGAAGTAAAAAATGTTATTTCCTCTCAAGTGACTGATGATAATTTAACTCCTTTTGATTCTAATGCTAGTAATTTAAAGACAAGTATAATTTATAAAGGTAAAGTAAAGGTTGTATTATCCATCGAAGAAGAAAATTTTTTCAAGGAAGATGTAAATGTACAAATAAGCAAGGATGGAAGTGTAATTCAAAATATAAGTATGGACTGGATAGAAAATGGAAATAATCATTACATTTCTTCTGTTGTATTGGAAGAAGATGGAGATTATGAAATTAAAATAATATATAAAGATCGCTCTGGAAATAAAATGCAGTGGATTTGTAAGGAGCCTATCAATCAGTCAGGGGAATATGAATATGGTTCAAATATAATTAAAATTGATAAAATTCCTTTATTAGAAGAAAATGTTTCTAGGGCTAGTGAAGTTAATGTTGTATTTAATGAGCCATCAAATGTTATAGATAATGTTCATTATTATAATCAACATATTAAAGGATTGATTCAAGTAAAGGGAGTAGATATTTACACTGAAAATATTGATGTTGTGATAAATAACGCTTCTATCCTTATGGATAAGTGGATAAAGGAGGGAGAAAATTGGGTAGCTTCTTTTGTTTTAGAGGAGGAAAATACATATAATATTATTGTTACATACAAGGATGTAACCCTTCATGAAAGTATACAATATCAATCTCCTGTATTAATATTAGATAAAACTGCTCCGATTATTAAAGTAGATGGAATTACAAATCAATCTGCCAATAATCAAATAGAAAATATAGGATTTCAAGTTACAATAGAAGATAAACATATTAATACGAATACGCTTCAAATTTCTATGTTAGGGACATTTAGAAAGGAAGATGGAAGTTTTTATACACAAAATATAGAAGATGGAAAGTTAAATGAAGTTATAGCAAAAGAAAAATATATTTATACAGTAAAAAATTTAGAGGAAGATGGATTCTATGAGTTTTTTTGTAGGGTAGAAGATTTAGCAGGCAATGAAGGAACAACGATGACAGTAAAGGAAATAAATAAAAATACAAAAAGCTCTATATGGAATGAAGCAGAAAAAGTAGAATTTTCTGTAAATAGAAAAGGTTCTGTATTTCAAATAAGCGATTATGCAAAGGAAATTATTCAGTATTACTATATACAACAAGTTGAAAAAGATATTGAAATAGTGGAAGTGAATGCTGATTTGTTACAGGATTATAACATTATGTTAAATGGAATCTTATTAGAGGAACTTAAGGATTATAGGGTAGAAAAAATAGATGGAGTAGATGAATGGAATCGTTATGTTTACAAAATAAATAAAACATTATTTCAACAAGATGGGGAATACATTATAACAGTAACTTCATTAGATAATGCACAAAATAAGGGGTATAGTGATATAAAACAAGCAAAAATACATTTTGTTGTAGATAGCACACCTCCATCGATTACTTATTCAGGTATTTGGGATAATGGTATTTATAATGAAACAGAGAGGAAAGTCATACTATTTCCTGTAGATTCAGGAGGAAAACTACAGTCATTAGTTGTACAAGTTATGAATGAAAAAGGAGAAATTTTACATACACCAATTAATTCACAAGGAGAGGAATTATTAAATACACTATTAAAAGGAAAAGGAATAATTGAGTTCTCGTTAAAAGAGGGTAATAATCAATTCATAAAAATTGTATGCAAAGATAGTTCAAAAGGAAACGGTAGCATTGGCAATGTAAAAGAGGTAACGATACAAAATGTATCAGTTACAAAGAAAGATAGTAAACATAGTCTTTTAAAAATAGCAAATTTATTAACTAAAAATAAGAATTCCAATAGTATTGTAGTTTTCATAGGTGTCAGTATATGTATTCTTTTCATTGTATTTTTTTGTGTTATAAGGGAGATAAGAATAAAATATAAAAATAAAAAAAATTTGTAATAATACAGTTAAGAATATATCAAACTTTCTAAATAAAAGCAATTTCTATTATGAAAACATAGCGTTCATAAAAGTAGTAGAAGTATCTTTTATTACGTTATTTACTCGTGTTGGTGGATTATTATAACAAAAGAATGATAATATTAAGTAAAAAAGAGACAAATTTCTATATGATATAAGAGTTTGTCTCTTTTTGTCATAGGGTAAACTTTATTCTGACTCTGCTATCTACATCATAAATTATAATCAGTGATTCAAAAAGTCAAGAAGACTTTTAGTAAATAGTGATACAATTTAATATATATAAAATCTAATAAAATAGAAGAGTAATGGTGTGAAATTAGTATGAAAGGGAATTAAAAAAATAAGAAAATTAGTTGTTGAAGAGAATAAATATTTATATTTTTATGAACATTTTGATAATTATAATTATTATATCAATGCTATATTGACATATAATTTGTTTTGCCTATATACTACAAATAAAGTACTGAATTTATGAAATGAGGAGGAGAAGATGAGGAGCTGGGTAAAAAGAAAGAGAAACAATCAGGGATTTACATTAATTGAATTGACTATTGTAATTGCTATTTTAGCAATCCTAGTTGGAATTTTAGCTCCACAATATATAAAATATGTGGAGAAATCAAGAAAATCAACAGATATTAGCAATTTAGAACAGTTAGTAAAAGCTGTACAAGTCTCTAATGTTGATACAGATTATTATATTAATGCTGGACGTTATTTTATAATGATGAAAACAGATAGTACTATTATATTTACAGATGATAGTAACATTAATGACAACGATTTAAATACTCAAAAACTAGTTAATGCCGTAGAGGAATATACAGGGTATAAGTTTGAAAAAAATGGTTTTTCTTACCAATGTAATTCCTTAAAATTAAAAAGTAATAGATGGGAAAATCAATATATATATGCTATGATTTATCTTAGCGAAGACAGTAATATTGTAGTAGAGTATGTTCCTAGTAATATTAAAGACTTAACAAAATAGAAGAAATAAAAAAAATAGAGCTTTCTATGTGATTAAATGAAATAATTATTACATAGAAAGCTTTTTTTGTTTCAAATTTTTCCCATATTTCAATTTTTTGCTTATATATTATTTTAGGTTACTTTTTATTACCTAGAGAAGATAAAAATTCATGATAAAGTTCTTTCCTTTAAAACTTTAAAAAGTTCTTCATCTGTCATATGATTATCTATGACTAACAAAGACATAACATGCCTATCTTCTTTAGAATACATAAGCTGGCGATACCATTTATCATGTCTTTGATTATCTCCAAGCTCACGAATTACTCCCATCATTTTTCGGACCATATATCCAGTATGTTTTATGTCTGCAAAGCAATCATTTTCATAGAAGTTTTTCCATACTCCTTTTTCAGAGCTTCTCATGATTTCATTGGCTTTATCAAAATATTCTCCACTAAAACCAAGAGAGGTAAAGGATTGTAAATAATCTCCATTTATATATTGTTCATATCCTTCACAAAATGCCAGCACTCCTTTTAAACAATAGTAGTGAATGCTTGCACACAGTAAAATAGTAGTATCAAAACGCTCTTTTGTACTGCCATTTAAACTATCGCTTGTTTCTTTACATTGTTTGTAGTAGTTTATTAGTGTTTGTTCTCCTCGTTTACAAATGTTAAAAATAAAGGCAACTTGCTCTCTTACAGGAATTTTACCAGTAAGCCAATATAATTTAGGAACCATTTCTTCTCGATTTCGGATAAAAAAGTGAGAAATTGCTCGAATATTTTCTGTATAAAATTGCTCACCAGCGTGTTGGTCTTCGTACTCTCCATAAGAGAGTGTAGAGGAAGGATATTTTTCTAAGCATTGTGCAATAGAAGAAATATTATTATAATAAGTTTTTACAAATTCCTTACTATGAGTAGCATCTGATATTGGTTTTCCATACCATTTTTTTCTAACAGCATCAAGATAATAGGCATGGGGTTTTACGTTAGAACAGTTAATAATCCAATAATCAGTGCCCTGTTTTTCTATAACAGAAGTTAGCTCGCTGTTTACAAAGTTAATAGAGTTAGGAAGCATGGTAATATGGTTAGCAGCTTGTAAATCATAGAAGGAAACGTGATAGTAAATTCCATAATGAGGATTTTTTGTAGTATCAACTACTTTTGGTAAGGAAGAAATACGGACACAATGATTATCACGGCGTCTTGTCACCATTTTTCCATAGCCATTATCTGCACAAATTTTAATAATTTCATCATGAAGAGTAATATGTCCTTCATCATATAGCTCCATAATTTCCCCGTATAAATTGGTGCAGAAAATTGGATTTTTTACATATTTTTTAATAAGCTGACGTTGTTTTTCAATTAACTGGCTAATTAAAGCACCTCGTTTTTTCGGTGTATCAAATTCGCCACTACTATCATTGCTCCAAAATGGACAATCTCCTTGACCACGAAAACCAAGATTCCAAATAACATTAAAATCTTTTTGTTCTTTTACGGCATCTTCCCACAGTTTAAAAAATAAATCAGGATACTGACTATAATTTGGTTGTAAATCAGGATAAGCGCGTACAAACATTTCTGCACCTAAAGGCTCTGCATGGTGATGGGTAATGAAAAGACCCATATCGGAAGCAAGTTTATTATATTTTCTTGAATTTTTATCAGTTCCAGGGATTGTCATATTTCCACCACAGCGAAGTAGTGTTTCAAAGGCCATTCTAAAAGGTTCTAAAAAGTCTCCATTAATGTTCCATTTCATAAGTAATACTTCATCGTTAAAAAACCAACCTCGATACTTAATAATTGGCTTATCTCCAGTATATGTGCCATAAGAAACAGGTATAGATGCGACTGGCTCTATGACTTGGTCAAGCCAGAACCAAAATGGCTGAATTCCTAAAAAATATTCACTAATATATAAAAGACCGTAAATAAATCCCAAATCAGTATTAGAATAAATTGTCATAGTATCAGAAACTACAATTTCAAATTGTTCAGGTTCCATAGAAGAATCAATTTGCAATACAATTTTATTTCCTGTATTATCCGTTGGTAAAAATTTTTTGTTTAAATCTCGTTTTAGAATATCTATCCCATGTTTTATTGGAGTAGAAGGAGATTCATATATAATTTGTGTATTTTTGTTTAATAAAAAATGCATAAATCCTCCATTTCTATGTATGAAACATTGCTTTATTATAGGTTTTTCCTTTATGCTAATATAAAGAAAAGAAAATTTCTTAGGTTCTATTGCTTAAAACATTGGTTATATTGTCCGTTCTATTTACATTAATAATAGTTAAAGTGTAAAAATTAAAAAAGAGGAGAGGCAAATGGCATATAAAAAGATTGCTATGTTTTCTGAAGTAAGTTTTGGCTCTGTTCATGACTTTAATAATCCTCCATAAAAGGAAAAATTTACTCTTCATAATCATAATAATGTGTATGAAATTGTATTGTTTCTTAGTGAAGATTTACATTTTTATAAAATGGATATAAAGAATTTAGGAATTTCATCAAAAGAGTATGGTATATAAGTAATACCATACTCTTTTAGGAGTAACAATAATTATTTCAATGGGGTTACATTTTCAATTATAAAGGATAACGTCATTGGCTGTTCTGGACATAATAAATGCTTTTCATGAGCCATAGAGCCCCAGCTATCATCTCCACCTACTCCCATTTGTTTGGCAATGATTCTTACCCATGTATAATAAGAGGTAGGTAATTCCTCTTGATGGGTAGCAGATGCTAATTCCATAGCACTAAAAGGAAGAACGCTGCCTTCAAATACATTATTTTTTGCCTTAAAGCAAATTCCTTTATGTTCTTTATTTACTACATTCATCCAGCGAATTCCAACTCGATTTCCACATTCTTGAGGTACTAAGTATGGAGTAAGATTGTTGGTAGCAGTTGTTTCATATACTCCAAGCTTTGAACCATAATAGCGATCTAAATAGTTTTCTTCTGGTCCATAACCATAATATTGCCAATGATCATATTCTTTTTTTAATTTAAATTCCATTCCAAATAGTGGCATTGGGCCAATGTTATCTACTCCAGGATAGGCTGCATTAACTTTAATCTGTCCAAATGAATTTACAATGTAATCAACAGTACAAATAAAAGATGGAACGGAACTTGTTTTAAATTCAAAGTGAACAGTAACTTCATTGTCTGAATGTACAACAGAAAAATTTTCACCTAAATGAATTTGTCCAATAGTAGCAGCTAACCACTGTGTACTTGTAGCTTCCATGTTCCAACCCTTATCATTGTCTACAGGTGCACGAAAGAAGGTAAGTTTTGGTGCACGAACGATGTGCTCTTTGCCATCGTATACAAGGGAAACAAGACCTCCCTCACTGCGAGAAAACATAGCAAAGAAGTTTTTACCTTTTACTCCAATATTCACATCTCCATAAATAACTTCCATAGAAGTACAAGGTGAAGTTTTAGAGCCGTTACTATCATCTATTTTAGAGCCATGACACATAATTGTTGTCTGTCCAAAGGCAATTTCATATTCTTTATCTGCCCATAACTCATCATGGTCTAATACAACGCTTACTTCTAATATGTATTCTCCATTTCCATAAGGCTGAATATCTTCTATGGTCCAAGGAAACGAAAAGGATTTCTTGCTATTTGGTGGTAGAATACATTTTGTTCTATGTTCTTTTATTATATTAGCTTCCTTTTTGATACGAATGATAATATCATATCCTGAAGTATGTAAAAATAAATTATGATTTGCAATGATATATTGAATGTTACTTGTATTTTTTGTATCCCATATAATTTTAATATTACTAT
>CALWGN010000286.1 GCA_944380055.1 uncultured Lachnospiraceae bacterium | reverse complement strand
GGATATGTAAAAGAATGGAATATTAATGGAGAGCAAGTAGTTCTTGGTGTAGAGAGATAAAAAATTGCTAATTATTTTAGATTTATGGAAAAATAAAATAAGTTAAAAGAAAAAAAGCATTGGTTTGTAAAAGAAAAATCAATGCTTTTTTTCTTTATTTTAAAGAATGTAGAAAAATATATCACTGATTAAAAAGAAAAGAGCATGGAAATATAGAAATTTATGTAATAATTAAGAAGAAAATATAAGTAAATATAACAATAAAAAATAGAAATTAGGTATTTATTTAATTGTAAAATTATGGTAAAATCATAACAAAATGTAAAAGATTATTACCCAAATAAAGTAATAAAAGTAATAAAAGAAATGAAAAAAATTATAGAATTTATTCAAATAAGATATACTACACAAGTAATGTATTAATTTAGCTTTATGAAGGAAGTTTCCACTTCAATATCATATAGTTATTAGTAATAGGTGGAGCTTACAAGTAGGAAAGTAAGCTAGAATATTCGCTTGAATATATATTTTATGGAAGCATTGTTTTAGTGATAGGGAGGAGTTTTATGGCAGTTCAAAGAAGAAGAATGCGCCTAGGAGATATATTAGTAAAACAAAATATACTTTCTGAACAGGTTTTAGAGGAAGTATTACAAAAGCAAAAGGGCAGTGGAAAAAAAATTGGAGAAGTATTAGTTGATGAAGGCTATATTACAGAAGAAGAAATTGCACAAGCCTTACATACACAGCTTGGATTACAAGTTGTAAAACTAACAGGTATGATGATTCCTTCAAAGATGCGTGATCTTGTTCGATATGATTTACTAAAAAAATATATCGTTGTACCATTTGGAATTGATGATAATAATCCTAATATTTTACATCTTGCTATGGCAGACCCTATGGATTTAGCTGCGATTGATGATATTGCTATCGTAACTAATATGCAGATAGAACCATTTGTTGCCACGCCAAAAGAAATATTGTCAGTCATTGACCGTTGGTATGGTATGAGTGAAACAATGAGCCAGGCGATGCGATTTAAGCAAGAACGAGATGCTCTAAGACAAGCAGAGGCAGAGGAAGAAGCTTTAGATGTTAGTGATGCACCAATTGTTAAGCTTGTTCGTTCTCTTATTGAGCAAGCTATTTTACAACAAGCCAGTGATATTCACATTGAGGCTATAGGAGAAAATGTTCGTATTCGATATCGAATTGATGGTGTATTAACAGAGAAGATGGTGTATGATATTTCTCTGTTATCTGCTATTTCTACCCGTATTAAAATTATGGGAGGAATGGATATTTCAGAAAAACGAAAGCCACAAGATGGGCATATGAGCCTTATTGTAAATAGGCGAGAATATGACCTTCGTATTTCTTCTATCCCTACGGTTCATGGGGAAAAGTTAGTCCTTCGTATTTCTGATAAGATGAATGTAAAAAGAGATAAAGCAGAACTGGGGTTATCTGGTGATGATTTAGCGCGTTTTAATCATATGTTTTCTAGACCATATGGTATTATTTTTGTTACAGGACCAACAGGTAGTGGAAAATCTACTACACTATATACAGCACTTTCTGATTTAAATGAAGACTCTGTAAATATTGTAACTATTGAAGACCCGGTAGAAGCAGATTTAGAAGGTTTAAATCAGATTCAAGTAAATAGTCGTGCAGGGTTAACATTTGCCTCAGCACTTCGTGCTATTTTAAGACAAGACCCTGATATTATTATGGTCGGTGAAATTCGTGATGCAGAAACTGCCAATATTGCAGTACAAGCATCTATTACAGGGCATTTAGTTGTAAGTACCCTTCATACTAACAATGCAGTGGGAACTCTAAATCGTATGGCAGATATGGGAGTAGAGCCATATTTAATTGCAGACTCTGTTATTGGAGTTATTGCTCAAAGATTGGTTCGAAAGCTATGTTCTCATTGTAAGAAAAAAAGATTGGCAACAGAAGAAGAAAAGGTATTCTTAAAGGTTAATTCTAATGAAGAGCTTGAACTTTATGAGCCTTGTGGCTGTAATATATGTAATGGTATTGGTTATTCTGGCAGAACTGCTATTTTTGAAATTATGGAAGTAAATGCTGCTATGCGACGTTTAATTGCACATAACGCTACAACAGAGGATATGATTGTATGTGCAAGAGAAAATGGAATGAAAACTCTTCGAGAAAATGGAATTGAGCTTGTAATGCAAGGAGTTACTACAATAGAAGAGGTACTAAAAGCATCTTATGAGCACGACTAAACAAGGAGAAATCAAATATGCACAATTTGGAAGATATTTTAAAAGATGCTGTTAGTAGGAAAGCATCTGATATTCATTTAACCGTAGGAAGGGCACCAAGTTTTCGTATTGATGGAAGACTAGTAGAGAAGGATCAAGAAAAGTTATCTTGTGAGCAGATGGAAAATCTTCTTTCTACTATGTTAATTGGTGAACATAAGCAAGAGTTAGCAGAAAATGGTCAGTGCGACTTTGCTTATCACCTAGAAGGAGTTGGGCGTTTTCGTGTTAACGTATTTAAGCAGAAAAAAAATCTTGCTTGTGTTATGCGATTGTTACCATTTCGTATCCCTATGCCACAAGAGTTAGGGATACCAGAAGCAATAATATCTATGACAAAAAAGAAAAAGGGACTTGTTCTTGTTACGGGTGCAACAGGAAGTGGTAAGTCTACCACTCTTGCTTCTTTGATTAACGTTATGAATCAGAATTATGAGCATCATATTATTACATTAGAGGATCCAATTGAATATGTACATGAACATGGAACTTCTATTGTCAATCAAAGGGAAATGGGAAGTGATTCCATAGATTATGCACAAGCACTACGTGGTGCATTAAGACAGGACCCAGATGTAATTTTAGTAGGAGAAATGCGTGATTTAGAAACTATTTCTACAGCTATTACTGCTGCAGAAACAGGGCATTTGGTCTTTTCTACCCTTCATACAATTGGAGCAGAGAAAACCATTGATCGTATTATTGATGTATTTCCTCCAAATCAGCAACAACAAATTCGTACACAGTTAGCGTCAGTATTAGAATGTATCGTATCCCAGCAGTTAATTCCAAAGGCAGATGGAAAAGGGCGAGTAGCCTGTCTTGAAGTTTTGCTTGTTACTCCAGCAGTAAGAAATCTAATTCGTGAAGGGAAAAATTTCCAAATTCCTTCCATAATGCAAACAAACAAGAGGATAGGAATGCAAACTATGGACGATGCGTTATATGATTTATTTATAAAACGTCAGATTTCAGAAGAAAGCTTACTGCAATATGCAGTAGATCCAGTAGCAATGAGTAAAAAAATAAGTTTTGATATATAGTCTTATAATACAATAAAATGCGGTAGAGAGAGGTGAAAACCATGCCAGGGTTTTCCTATGTGGCAATTGATAAAAAAGGACAAGAGAAAAAAGGCAATATAGAGGCAATGGATAAAATCCATGCAATTGAACTATTAAAGGGAGAAGGTTTAATTCCCATCCGTGTAAAGGAGCAAAGTACAAATGGAAAGAGTTTAGATTTTTCCTTTAAAAAGAACATTACAGCAAGAGATTTAAGTGTATTATGTCGTCAGTTTGTAAGTATTATTCAGGCTGGTATTCCTCTAAAAGAGGCCTTACAAATGTTATCAGAGCAAACAGAAAAAAAACAGCTAAAAGAGGCACTTCTTACTGTTTTATCTGGAGTGGAAACAGGAAATACATTGTCTGACTCTATGAGAACACAAAGTGATATATTTCCATCTATTTTAGTGGATATGGTGGCAGCAGGAGAATTATCAGGAAGTTTGGATATTTCTTTTGCTCGTATGGCAGTTCAATTTGAAAAGGAAGCAAAGTTAAAAGCGACGATAAAAAAGGCGACTATTTATCCAATTATTTTGGTGTTGGCATCTATTGGAGTTATGGCAGTCATGCTATTATTTGTTATTCCTCAGTTTATTTCTATGTTTGAAGAAATTGATATGGAGATGCCTGCCTTTACTATGGCAGTTATGAATGCTAGTCATTGGCTTGGAAAGTATTGGTATATTGTACTTATAATTGTATCAATTATTGTTATTTCTTATCGTTTGTACTATCGAACAGAACAAGGAAGATTTTTAATTGATAAAATCAAAATAAAGATTCCTCTTTTTGGAAAGTTAAAAATAAAATCTATATGTGCCCAATTTTCAAGAACCGTAGGTACATTGTTATCTACAGGTATTCCAATGATTGATTGCCTAGAGGTAGTAAGTAAAATCGTAACAAATATTCACTATGCCAATGCACTATTAGAGGCAAGAGAAGAAGTTATGAAAGGTGTGCCTCTTTCCGAACCATTAAAAAATTGTGGAATATTTCCACCAATGGTTCACCATATGGTTGGTATTGGTGAGGAAACAGGAAATATGGAAGATATGTTAGAAAAACTGGCAGACTACTATGATGAAGAAGTAGAAATTGCCACTCAGTCAGTTATGGCAGCTATGGAGCCTTTAATCATTGTTATTATGGCTCTTATTGTAGGTGTATTAATCTTTGCAGTAGTTGCACCAATTGGAACTATGTATGAAGGATTAGATAATTTATAAAAATTTAAAACAAAAAGAGAAGTGGAAACGCCACTCAGTTATATATTTTTTAAATATATAGCAAAAACATATGGGTGCAAGACGACTTTATAGGGGGAGTCGTTTTCATCATAGATTAAGAAAAAAGAAGAAAAGGAGAAAAAAATGTTAAATTGGTTAAAAAACAAAAGAAACAATAAAAAAGGATTCTCATTAGTAGAATTAATTATCGTAGTAGCAATTCTTGCAATTTTAGTAGGTGTTTTAGCACCACAATACTTAAAGTATGTAGAAAAGTCTAGAAAATCAACTGACGTAAGTAACTTAGATTCATTAGTAGGTGCAGTAAAGGTAGCAGCTGCTGATACAGATTATAATATTTCAGCAGGAACATATAAAATTGTAATGGGACAAGATAATACAACAATTACTTATACTGCTGGTACTGGAACAACAGATAATTTAACTCAAACTAAGGTTCTTGCAGCATTAAAAGAATTTTCAGGTTATGACTTTACTGCTAACAATAATACTGGTACTTGTACAACTTTAAAATTAAAGTCAAATCGTTGGAATACTGTTGCTACTGGTCATACTTCAAATACAATTGAAGCAACAATTGTAATAAGCACTGACTCATCTGTAACTATTACATATGCACCA
Organism: uncultured Lachnospiraceae bacterium; assembly: GCA_944380055.1. Taxonomy (GTDB): domain Bacteria; phylum Bacillota; class Clostridia; order Lachnospirales; family Lachnospiraceae; genus Fimimorpha. The sequence goes on along the minus strand of CALWGN010000286.1, from coordinate 8,356 downwards.
TCAGCAGTATTAGATTTAACTAATGAAAAGTAATTAATACGTTAGAAAACATAGGATAAACTGATATAAACAAAGTGTATTATTATTTCCCCTTATTGTATTTACACAAAGAAAAAGCTTTTATAAATTACAACTAATAAATTAGGAAATGAAAAATCAAAAATAAAAAAGCAAATATAAACGACAATCTTTTAAGGATTGTGTAACAACATTTGTGTAAATAAAGTATGAAAAGAAAGGAAATGGAATAGAGGAGTTCCCTTTCCTTTTCTTTTCTTATTTTATGTAGTAGTTATGTGTCTCTGTTTTTCTTATCTTTAGAGTTTCCTGCTACAAAAGGTCATTTGCCATTTGTCATTTTAAAAAATGATTTTTTGTAACAGGAAACCATATGAAATATGGGAGATTGGAATAGCACAGACATTGTGCTATAAAGAGAGGAGAAGAATTATGGAAAAAATGCTAACCATTGAAGTCAGGAATGGTCAAATTAGGGTTATGAAAGTGAGAGTAAGTGGAAAAAGGATAAAAATTCTTTCCTGTTTTCGCTTTCCTATTCCAAGTGGATTAATAGAAGATGGATATATTAAAGATACCAAGGAAGTTGCAAACATATTAAAATCAGAGCTGGCAAAGAGAAAAGAAACCAATATAAAAAAGGTTGCTTTTTCAATTTTTTCCAATCGAATTGCAGGAAAGGAAGTAGAACTTCCATATGTAAAGAAAAAGCGTCTGCTAGATATGATAGAAGTAAATGCAAGCGATTATTTTCCAGTAGACATTAGCCAATATATCTTATCCTATGATATTTTAGATATTATAGGAAATAAAACTGCAAAAGAAGGAAAGACAGAAAGCAAAAAAGAGGACAAAAAAGAAGGCAAAAAGTACCGTCTTATGGTATATATTACTCCAAAAACACTGATAAAAGGCTATCAGGAGTTGGCTGCGCAAGGTGGATTTACAATAGAAAAAATAAATTACTCTAGTCACAATGTATATCGTGCAGTAGAGAAGAAATTCATAAAAGGTACCCGTATGGTAATGAAGATTGGAGAGGATGAAACCAATATCACTATTATACGAGATGGAAAATTAGCACTTCAAAGAAGTTTAAGCTATGGTATGGGACAGGCCCTTGATGTTATTGCTCATCATCCAGTGTATGGAACAAGGGGAGATTATGTTGCCGCATGGGATATGTTGATTAAGAAAGATTGTTTCTATGAAACGTTAGATGAAGAGGTAATGGAGTCTTATAAAGAAAAAGATGGTCAAGATATTTGGGAGTGGAAATGTGAAGTAACAGAAAGTCTTCGTTACTTAATTAATAATGTGTCTAGAATTATGGACTACTATATTTCTAGAAATAGTGGAATAGAATTTACTTCTATACAATATGGCGGTCTTGGTAGTGAGGTAAAAGGACTTTCTAAGCTGTTTTCTGAAGAGTTAAGGCAACCGGTAAAGCCTATTACAGATTTAATTGGTATATCCTATAATAAACAATTATCCGAGCAAGGAGATAGTATAGGTACATATATTTCTTGTATCGGCTGTCTATATTCTGACATGAATATTCTAGAGAATGTCAACCAAAAAAAGAAATCAAATACAGATAGTTTAAGTGGTGCATGGCTTATTTTAGGTGCAGGTGCATTAGCATCCATAGTGCTTATTGGGACTAGTCTATATTTAAAAATTCAGGAGGAAAATAGACAGGCATATTTAGATAAGGAAATAGCAGCAAGGCAAGATGTCCAAGTAATTTATAATAATTATTTAACAGAAAAGGCAAATGTATCTCAGTTAGAGAATATTTATAGTAATACAGTCACTCCAAATGAGTATTTGGTTGCCTTTATTGAAGAAATGGAAGAAAAAATGCCATCTTCCATTCGCATAGATAGTCTATCTTCTACACAGTCAGGTGTAAATTTTAATGTAACAGTATCTACAAAGGAAGAGGCTGCTGATGTGTTAGTACAGCTAAGAACCTTTAATAGCTTAGCCTCTGTCACTACATCAGGAATTACACAGCAAAACAATGGTGAAATTGCATTTGATGTGGTGTGTACTTACAAAAATGTAGAGGATTGGCAACAAGAAACTAGCGAAGAGGTAAAACAATAGTCACTTGATAAATAAAATTAATTTTGGAATGGAGAAGAGGCATGAAGCAAATGACAACGAGAGATAAAAAAATATTAATCAGCTTTCTGGGAATAATTTGTGTAGTAGTTAGCTTTTTATTTGTATATCAGCCATATATGGAAGAAACAAAGCAGATACAGCAAGAAAATGAAGTAAAGGAAAAGGAGCTGGAGCGTTTAAAGGCATTAGAAGAACAAAAGGAGTATTTTTTATCAGAAACAGAGGTATTAAAAAATACAGCAACGACATACCTAGATAAGTTTCCAACAGAGGTAAAAGAAGAAGATGGAATTTTATTAGTTCGTGGATTGGAAAAAAAGGTTGGAACAAATATTACAAGTATTATGCTTTCAGAAGCAGAATTTGTGTATGCAGAAGATAAAGCAGTAATACAAGAAGAAAATAATGATACTACAACATGGGCAGAGAAAAATGCAGAGGCAACACAACAGCAAATAAATGAAATAGAACAGGAGCTAGGAGGTAGTACTAGTACAACCTCACAAAATACATATACGGGTACAGCTCGTGCGTTGTACCGTATGCAAAGCAATATAGAGTTTACTACGGATTATTCTGGACTTAAGGAAATTGTACAATATATACATTCTCTTTCTAAGCGTGTAACAATAGAAACTATTAATTTAACCTACGATAGAAGCAAAGGTAATCTTATTGGAGATGCTGTTTTAAATATATTTACATTACAAGGAATAGATAAGGCGTATGAACAGCCTGAAACTGGAAATATCTCCCATGGTATAGATAATATTTTTGGAACATTAGAATTAGAGAATAAAGACCAATAATATATTTTTATAGAAAAAGGCAGAGAGGAGAGGAAGCAATGAAACGGATTGGACAGCGGTTAAAAGACCAGTCAGGAGCAAGTTTAATAGAGCTTGTAGTAGCACTTAGTATATTTGCAATTGCCGCCCTTGCACTGTTACAAGGATTTACACAGGCAGCAAGAGTAAGCAAAAAATCAGGTGAATATCTTCTTGCAACTGAGGTAGCTCAAAATGTAATGGAAGAGGTTAAATCTAATGGAATTGAATTAGCTTCTCTCGCCTTTAATTATCCAATTGATTTGCAGAAAAATGGGAGTAGTCGATTTTATTTTCTTCAAGGAAAAGAGGATACCATTAATACAGCAAATGGAATAACCATTCGTGAACTAATTTATAATGAACAAACAAAGAATTTAGAACCAGTAAAGTTATATAAAGAAGGCGTCATTTTAGAAAATGATGTGACAAGTTCTATTTTATCTTTGGATAATGGAAAAACATGGGAGTTTCTTTCAAGAACAACGGGTATAAATCGTTCCAAGTATTATTTTGAAATGAAAAATTTAGTAGAAGAATCTCGTGCTTTTGATGTTCTTGTAACCTTTGATGGTGGAGAAGAATCAGGATATAAAAAGGATGATAATGATTATCGTGCAGAAGATGAAAAAAATGACTACCTTTCTCCTAATATTGAAAAGTTAAATACAAAAGAAAACGCATTTCTTATTATGGAAGAAGACTGGGACGCAGAGGCAATTCAAATAGAAATGATTGATAAGCAAAAAGAATATGCCATAAAACGTTGGGAAAAAGATAAGAAGGAGTATGAAAAAAACAACCCAAATGCCACTGTTTCTTTTGAGGAACTTTATGGAGAAAAACCAGATGGACTTTCCTATGAAGAAGTGTGGAACAATATGAAGCGAACTCTAGTAGTATCTGTAACAGAGGAGAAAGGAGTTACAAAAGCAAATGCGTATTATAGATTTGATGCCAGTCATTATAGTGATGGAACACCATATGGTTCTATGAATTTATATGAGTCAGACCCAGATACAAACCATAATTTAAGTTTTGATAAGCTGGAAAGTATTCCTATTACCTTTTTTTCAACAGAAACAGGAAGTAGTTTAAATAGCATTTATATTTTTTATTATCCAAACTACACTATATTAGGACAAGGAATTTTAGATGAAATTGTAATAGAAAATGAGCAAAATTTACCTTTTAATGTATATGTTATTAAACAAAAGAAGGTGGAAAATGGTGTGGCAGTTCCAAGCAAGCTGCAAGAAGAACGTTATAAAATGGGACTTACTGTAATAGAAACTCCATCTTTAAATGGAGAAAGTAATTGGTTTACAAACAGCGGATTGTTTCGTTCCAAAGCCAGTTTATTAACTAATTTAAATCGAAATATTAGTACACAGGCAGATGGAGAAGGTATTAACCAGATGACATTAAAGTTTATGGATTCTAATACAAATAAAGGGTTAACAGGAACCAGTGCTAGGCGTATTTTAAATATGAGTGGATTAGAAAATAAAACACAAAAAGATCGCATTTATAAAGTTACAATAGAGGTATATCGCTCTGGAGCATCAAACCAGAATTTTAACAATGTAGAGCCAATTGTAAAATTGGAAAGTTCTAAGGATAATTAAGCGTAGGAGGGTAAAAACAATGAAGCGAATCGCACGTATTTGTAAAGGAAATAAAGCTGGTTTTTCTATGCTTACTGTATTGGTTGCAATATCCTTTGTTGGAATTATGGCAATGCTTGTTATTGCTATTAGCGGTGTTAACTTTAAGATGAGAATGACAGAAATGAAGGGAAAAGAAAGCTTTTATATTACAGAGAGGGCATTAGAGGAAATTAAAGCAGGTCTTCAAGAGGATGTAGGGGAGGCATTAGCTAGTGCTTATGTACAAGTATTAGAGCAATACAATGAAATTGACAGCTCTAGTGGAGAAGGTCTGGATATGCAAAGACAACGTCAGTTTAAGTTTTATTTTATTGATGAGCTTAGCAATCGATTGCAGGGAGATAGGGAAAATACATACAATATGGATAAAATTAAAGGGTATGTAGACTTATTAGATAGTATGCAAGCAAGCTCCAATGGAAAGGAACAGCTAAGTGTTCTTAATACCTCTAATCAAGAGCCTTATATGAAAGTAGTAGCAGGAGAAAGTATATTACTACAGTATTTAAAAATTATTCATATAGATGCCAATGGATATGCATCCATTCTGGAAACAGATATTCGTCTTAAAGTGCCAGAGGTAACATTTCCAACTCCATCTACATTGCCAGACTTAATGAACATGATTGTTGTAGCCAATAATGGAATTAGTTGTGTAGGAGGCCTTGCAGGAACTAATACACAGATTCATATTAAAGGAAATCTATATGCTGGCTCCCACATTAATATAGGAAGTCATACAAATGTTGTGTTTTCAGAGGGAGAACGTGTGGTTAGTATTGGGCAAGTGACTGTTTCACAAGGAGGTTCACTTACCACAGAAGAAGAAACTGCATTATGGGCAGAAGGGATTGATTTGTCTTCAGCTACTTTAAATTTAAAGGGAAATACCTATGTAGCAGACGATTTAACAATATCACGAGGCAATGATCTTGGAAGCTTTGTTACTCTTTCTGGAGAATACTATGGATATGGCTCCAAAGAGTCAGCAGAAGGTTCTTACTTTAAACAAGTAGGGCTAAAGTATGAAAATGAAAGCCTTTCTCAGAGAAATAGCTCTATTATAATTAATGGAAAAAATACTACCTTAAATTTATCTGGATTGCAGAGATTTATGCTTGCAGGAAACAGTTATATTGGAAATCCTTCAATAGGCACAGGAGGAGAGGAAGGGGCACTTACAGGAGAAAGTTTAACTATTAAAGGTACCCAAATTGCTTATTTGATTCCTTCCTCTATCATCGGAGATGGAGAGGGAACTAATCCAATGACATATAAAGAATATGAAGCAGCTCTTGTTAATGGAGAACTTACATTGGATTGGAATTCACCAGTTGATGAATGGGATGGAAGAAGCTTAAAAGATATTGGTTTAAACAAGAATACGCCATATACCACAATTATGTATCCAACAGGAAATGGAGAAGGGTTTGTATATGTTTATTTAAATTTTGAAACATCAGAAAATGCTTCTAAGTTTTTTGAATGGTATTACAAAGAAAATGAAAGTAGAAAAAAACAAATTGATCAATATATTAGTTTTTATTTAAGTGATGAAGGAATTGTAATGAATAAAACAGATTCTTTTCTTCGCTTTATTACAAATGGTAATGTACTTCAGTATAGCAATGGACAGGGAAATGTAATAGGAAGTGAAGACAATTCGGTGACTCAAGATGTTATTTATGAGCAAATTAATTATCAAAATACATGGTATTCTTTAACGAGAAAAATGATTCCAAATTTTGATATGCTTAGTGAAGAAGAAAAGTCAAAAGATAGACAGGTGTTTGAAAATCTAATTCAAGAAGAAGTATTTGAAGAGATGACGGATAACTTACAAGGGCGTATGGAATTTTTTAGTACAAATATAGAGGAAGAAGAAATTAAGGCATTAGTATTAGACCAGTCAAGTGAATTTGTCATTACAGATGAAGTTGCAGAGGACTTACGTTTACTTATATGCAATGGTGATGTTACAATCAAGTCTGGAGTATACTTTCAAGGTATTATTATGACAAAAGGTTCTATAACAATTGAAGATGGTGCTACACTTACTTCTAATGCTTCCGAAGCTGCACGTCTATTACAAGCAGAGTCTAATGGAAAAACCTTAGCTATGCTATTTTATAACGGAGATCAATATGTAATTGGAAATAGTGGCAGTAATTCATCATTTGAGGGAAATAGTAACAGCTATGATTTAGAAAACTATATTACCTATGAAAATTGGAGCAAACGATAGGGAGGTATAGCATGAAAATAAATAACAAGGGGTTTTCTTTAGTTGAGTTAATCGTAGTTATTTCAATTATGGGAATCTTAATAGGAGTTATTATTCCATCCGTCAATAATTTGTTTGGGTTTGAAGCACAAAAGGCGACAGGGAAAATTACTTCTCTTTTAGACGATACAAAGGTAGAAGCTATGAATCGTTTGGTAGGGGAGATGAAACTAGAATATGTAGAAGGAAAAGGATACTACATTACACAATATTTAGATTATGGAAAAGAAACGCGAGAAACAAAAGGTTTTGTGCAGGAGACAACAAAGGTAGCAAATAATAAAGTACAAATTCGCTATAAGTTAAGCAATGAATCTTCACCAGTTAGCATGAAAGAACAACCAGATAAGGTATTAATTTTAACATATAATAGAGAAACTGGCGGTTTTCGGCTAGTACAAACAGATGTTATTACACCAGAGGCAGTAACAAATGCATTGTTAAATGGAGAAGAAATCCCTTTTCTTGACGGAGGGGGATATTGTGAGTGGATTGAAATTAAATGTGGGCTTAGGACACGAACCATTTATCTACAAACAGAAATTGGAAGCTATATAGTAGAATCCTGATAACTTGTGCAACGCTTACCAATAATACAAATGAACTTAGAAATGGGGAATATTTGGTGAAAAAAAATAACAAAGGATATACGCTAGTAGAGATGATTGTTGTTATTGCAATTATTTCAATTTTTACTGCTACAATTTTTGGAATTATATCCACTGCGTCTTCCATGATGAAGCGTACATCAGGAAATACAACGGTGCAAATGTCGCTACAAAAGGTAGCAGATAGTATAGAAAACCTTATATTAAAGGCAAATAAAAACATCTATGCTGCTTATGGAAACTCCCAGAGGGTGACAGCACCTATTGAAGGTGATACCTCAAGGAAAGAAGAAAAAAGCTTATACGTTACTTATTCAGAAGGCACACAAGAAACGGATATATGGTTGGATACAATTACATGGAATCCAAATACCAAGAAGCTTACCTATGAGCACATATCAAATAATAAAAGTAGCGTGACACAAAAGGAAGAATTGGCCACAGGGGTAAGCTGGTTTCATATTGATACCTCTCATGTAGAAGAAGATGGGACAGTATATTTTCAGATAACAATTGAAAAAAATGGAGTTGATATCAGTCTATCACAAAGTGTATATGTAAGAAATAAAGTAACAGTAGAGAATCCATTTTAGAATGTATTATTTTATTATAGAAGAATAGTAACAGTGAACCCTTTATAATGAAAGAGAGAAGATAAATGAAGCAACGAAAAAGGATATTTTTATCACGACAAACGCATGAAAATTTTTATTCCCTCTTATCCTACTGTCAAGCTTTAAAAATTTATATTAAAACTTAAGAACTTCTTCTAAATATTGCACAGGTTTTAAACCGATCACAAATCTCTTCTTT
>CALWGN010000285.1 GCA_944380055.1 uncultured Lachnospiraceae bacterium | reverse complement strand
AAATCCAAATCCTCAAAAGCAACTTTACGAATATATGATAAATTAGGAGCTTTATTTCTCCTAGGCTCTATATAATCAGCAACAAATACTATTTTTTCTAATAAATTCATTGCTGGTTTTCCTGTCGTATGGCATATAATAGCGTTTATAATTTCCATATCAGCAACTCCATATTTATCTACTGCTAAAAAACCACCTAATTTGGCATGAAGAAGTGATGGATTACTTCTTTCATATTCTGTAATTGTTATATGATACTTTTCACATTTTTGAATTTTTTCTTTATCATCTATATTTTTTGCACAATCATGGAGTAAACCTGCTAATTCTGCCTTATTTAAATCCGCTCCGTACTTCATTGCCAAGCACATAGCCGTATAAGCAACACCTAATGTATGTTCGTAGCGAGCAGGGTCTAATTTTTTTTTCAGATTCTTCCTAATATTAACAATAGTTGCTTGCATACTTACCTCCAAACCGCTTATACATTTTGTTTATATAAATTTTGTATATATATATCCTATTTGTATAAATCATGATCTATTATATAAGATAATACATCAGGATTTATATATTTATTTAAAATCCTTTTTTCATAATTAGTTTTTTTCCTCTTTGCTAAAACATCACGTAATTCGCAAGAAGAAATTTCCACAAGAGGTGTATTTAAAAGAAAAATAGTCGCCTCTGGGAACTTTCCTATTAAATCGTTTCTTTTTTTCTCAAATTCTTCTTCTGTTTGAGTATTTCTAGATACAGCTAAGATTGTAGCATGAGTAAAAATTGTTGATGGTTCATACCATCTATCGATATAATTTAAGGAATCTGCTCCTATAATATAGTAATATTCATTATTTGGAAAATTTTTTGATAAATATTTTAATGTTTCTGCTGTATACGTGTATCCCTCACGTTCTACCTCTATTCCTGAGTATACAAAAGATGAATAGCCTTTGATTCCTAACTTCACCATATTTACTCTATGCCTTACACTTGTCACCTTTTTTTCTGCTTTATGAGGTGGCTGTCCCGTTGGCATAAACCAAATTTCTTCTAAATTAAATTCTTTTTTCGCTACCGTTCCTAACATAATATGCCCATAGTGAATTGGATCAAAGGTTCCACCAACAATTCCAATCTTTTTTTTGCTCATCTTAACACTCCATTACTAATCCAAAACCACTACTTTGGCAATTGAATTTTTCTTTTTTCTTCGCTCTTTGCTGGGCGATATAATACAATTTTCTTTCCAATTACTTGTACTACTTGAGAGTGAGTACGTTCTGCAAGTACAACTGCAATAGAATTGCCGTCATCCATACAGTTTTTAAGCACACTGATTTTAATCAGTTCCCTTGCCTCTAATGCCTCATCTACTGCTTTTGTAATTTCTGGTGTTAAACTAGATTTACCTATTTGAAAAATAGGATCTATTTTCATTGCTAAACCTTTTAAATATGCTCTTTGCTTACTTGTCATTATTTTTCTCCCACCAAATATTTTATATTGTTACTATTCAGCTATAAAACTGAAATAACTGTCACATTGCTCATAGCTGAATAGCAACCTCATATTATATTATTTATAGTAATCAAATTCTAATCCATACATCTTAACAGTATCGCCTTCTTGAATTCCAGCTTCTTCTAAGTCTGATAAAATTCCACTTTCTTTTAAGAAGCGTTGAAAGAATTGGAATCCCTTTTCAGATTCTAAATTTGTATATCCAAGCATCTTTTCAATCTTAGGACCTTCTACTCGGTACACATTATCTTCTTCTTTCTCTACTGTATAAGTTAGAGTTTCACCAGCATGTAATTGTGGTTCAAATTCTTTTTCGAAAATAACAGGTTCTGGATCTACTGTCTTTAATAAATCATTTACATAGTATAATAATTCCTTTAATCCTTGTCCTGATACACCTGAAATTCCAAACACTTTAATACCTTTTGGTTCAAACTCTCTTTTTAGCATATCTACTGGATGCTCTTGTCCTTCTTCTACATAAATAGCATCTATTTTGTTAGCTGCTATTACTTGTGGTCTTTTTAATAATTCTGGATTATATGCTTCTAGCTCTGCGTTAATTGCCTTAATATCTTCCAGTGGATTACGGCCTTCTACACCTGCTGCATCAACCATATGAATCAGTACTTTTGTTCGTTCAATATGGCGTAAAAACTCATGTCCTAAACAAATACCTTCAGATGCTCCTTCAATTAGTCCTGGAATATCTGCAATAACAAATCCGCTTGTTCCCTCTAAGTCTACAACGCCTAAATTTGGATTTAATGTTGTAAAATGATAGTTGGCAATCTTTGGTCTTGCATTTGTTACACGAGATAACAACGTGGATTTTCCAACGTTTGGAAAACCAACTAAACCAACATCTGCAATTACCTTTAACTCTAAACGAACCCATAATTCTTGAGCTGCTTGTCCTGGTTGTGCATATTTTGGTGCTTGCATTGTTGAAGTAGCAAAATGTTGATTTCCAAGACCACCTTTTCCGCCTTTTAAAATAACTTCACGTTGGTTGCTATTTGACATATCAGCGATTACTTTTCCAGTTTCATCATCACGAATAACTGTTCCTTCTGGCACTTTAATAATTAAATCATCTGCATCAGCACCATGACAACGTTTCTTTCCACCTGGCTCACCGCTATCTGCTACATATTTACGACGATGACGAAAATCTGCTAACGTATTTAAGCCTTTATCTACCTCAAAGATAATGTCGCCACCACGACCACCATCTCCACCATCTGGACCACCACATGGAACATAAAGCTCTCTACGAAAACTTACATGACCATCGCCACCTTTTCCAGATTTAATAAAAATCTTTGCGTTATCTGCAAACATGGCTACACGCTCCTTTCTATAAAAATAGAGCTATTGCAAAATCCCTATACAGGTGTCTTGCAACAGCCCCGATCTGTTGTATATTATTTAGCTACTGGATAGATAGAAACTTGCTTCTTATCTCTTCCTTTTCTTTCAAATCTAACAACACCATCAACTAATGCGAATAAAGTATCATCTCCACCTCTACCAACATTGATACCTGGATGAATCTTTGTACCACGTTGTCTGTAAAGAATGTTACCAGCCTTAACGAATTGTCCGTCAGCTCTCTTCGCACCTAATCTCTTAGATTCAGAATCTCTACCGTTCTTTGTAGAACCTACTCCCTTTTTATGAGCAAATAATTGAAGATTCATTTTTAACATGGATTACACCTCCTTAAATAGGACTTTTATATACTTACTGCCATAGCTTTCTTCGATGCTTCTAAGTCCAAGCACCATTGTATCTATGAGCAACTTTGATTCCTCGCTTACTGTACCTTGGAACTTAAATTTTAAACTTCCTAGTTCTTCATTCTGCTCTACTTTAAAACCATCATCTGTAAACGACTCAATGGCATTAATAGTATTTACAGTCAATACTGACACACTTGCACAGATAATATCTCTACCGTACTTGTCATAACCAGCATGTCCCAAAATCGAAAATCCCTTGTACTCGTCACTAGAACCTTTTAAAATAGCTACCTTAATCATAATCTAATTAAGCGTTGATCTTTTCGATCTTAACTTCTGTATAAGATTGTCTATGACCATTCTTCTTATGGTATCCAGTTTTTCTCTTATACTTGTAAACAATAATCTTCTTAGCCTTACCATCACCGATAACAGTAGCAGAAACGCTAGCTCCTGCAACTGTAGGTTCACCTACAACTAATTCGCCGTTGTTTACAGCTAAAACTTGGTCAAATGTAAATGCAGAACCTGCTTCAACACCAAGCTTTTCTACTCTAATGATATCGCCTTCAGATACTTTGTACTGCTTACCACCTGTTGCTATAATTGCGTACATATGGCACCTCCTATTATCATTACTCGCCAACTGTGGTGAGACGTAATCGCCTACTTATAACCTCATTGAGCGGCATACCTCTGTATAATATCATTTCATAATATATTTGTCAATAAAAAACTTGAAATTTATTCTAATATTATTGTAGGTTTGTCAAACATATGTTACATTTTTATTTAAAAAATTAAGTAGAGTCTCTTTGGGAGACTTCCACCCTAAAGGTCTCATAGGAAATCGGTTGTATTTTCGATTATAAATCTTTAGTTGATC
>CALWGN010000284.1 GCA_944380055.1 uncultured Lachnospiraceae bacterium | reverse complement strand
AAGGAAAAGGCAACAGGAAGAAAAGTAATAATGATAGGCGATGGTATCAATGATTCTCCTGCATTATCTGCTTCTGATATTGGTATTGCAATTAGTGATGGAGCTGAAATTGCAAGAGAAATCGCAGATGTTACTATTGGAGCTGATAATTTGTATGAAGTTGTAACATTAAAAGTGTTAAGTGATGCATTAATGAAACGAATCCATAGTAATTATAGGACAATTGTAGGATTTAATGCAGGTTTGATTGTACTAGGAGTAGTTGGAATAATCCAACCTACAATGTCAGCATTATTACACAATATATCTACCTTAGCCATTGGTTTAAAGGATATGGAAAATTTAATCGATAAGAAGGTAGAAGATTAGAAAAAATGATTAGACTTTGAAAAGAGGTAACTAATGAAAGGCGCAAGTAATGAAATAGCTTGTGCCTTATTCGTTTATTAAATTCATATACGTTAAAAATTAGTTTTATTTGTGTTTAGTTGCTGTATTGAAAAAATTGTGTTAAAATAGTAAAAATTATAAAAATATAAGAATACTCTTATTAGTATAATAAAGAGGATATGAAAGGATAAAACATATGAATGGTGAACAGCGACGTATTCATATATTAGAAGATATACAAAACAGTGATAAGCCAATATCAGGAACTACGCTGGCAAAGAAATATGGTGTTAGCCGACAAGTAATTGTACAAGATATCGCCTTACTTCGCGCTGCTAATTATAACATCATTTCTACAACCAGAGGCTATGTATGCCAATCGAAAAGAAATGCTAGTTGCGTAATAGAAGTAGAGCATGAAAGCAATCAAATTGAAGATGAATTAAATACAATTGTTGATATGGGCGGTAAAATAATAGATGTGTGGATAGAACATGAAGTGTATGGTAAGCTAAAAGCACAATTATCGATTGGCTCTAGGTTTCACGTAAAAGAGTTTATGGATGATATTACAAATGGACAATCTAGCCCACTATTAAATTTAACTTCAAAAAAACACTATCATACAATAGAAGCAGAAAATGAAGAAACATTGCAATTAATTAAAAATAAATTAAAAGAAAAAGGATATTTAATTTCTGTATTATAAAATATATAGGAGGAAACAATCTTTTATATATGTGATAAGAATCAATGATTGTAATTATTAATAACCAATATAGAAATAAATAATAAAATAGGAGGAATGTTTATGTACGAATCAGGAGAAAATTATTTAGAAACAATATATATGTTATCTAAGAAAAATGGAAGTGTAAGAAGTATTGATATTGCTAGAGAATTAAATTTTAGTAAACCTAGTGTTAGCAGAGCCATTGGACTATTAAAGACAGATAATTACATTGTTGTAGATGGAAGTGGACTAATTCATTTAACAGAAAAAGGAGAAGAAAAGGCTATCGCTATTTATGAACGCCACAAAGTATTAACACAATTTTTAATAGAGTTTGCTAATGTAAATAAAGAAGTGGCAGAAGAAGATGCTTGCCGTATGGAACATATTATTAGTGAAGAAACATTTCAGGGGTTAAAGAAAAGATTAGAGGGTATAGAAAAATGATGAAAATTATCATTTCACCTGCAAAAAAGATGGTAGAAAATAATGATTTTCTGCTATCTAGCAGTGTTCCTATGTTTATGATGGAAACCGCTTGCTTATTAAATCAACTTAAAACTCTTGATTATACACAACTAAAAGAATTACTTTGTTGTAATGATCAAATAGCAAGTTTAAATTATGATCGTTTTAAGGATATGGATTTATGTCATCAATTAACCCCAGCACTATTATCTTATGAAGGGATTCAATATCAATATATGCGACCACAAGTTTTTACTAATGAGCAGTGGGAGTATGTAAACGAACATTTATACATATTATCTGGTTTTTATGGAATGTTAAAGCCAATGGATGGGATTACCCCATATCGTTTAGAAATGCAAGCGAAGTTAACTATTAATGAACAAAAAGGGTTGTATAACTTTTGGAATAGAAAAATTTATGATGCAATTACAAAAGATGCTAGTGTTATTTTAAATTTGGCATCAAAAGAATATAGCAAAGTAATAGAAAAATATTTAAAAGAAAATGATACATTTGTTACTTGTGTGTTTGGAGAACTTGTAAATGGTAAAATAAAAGTAAAAGCAACAGAAGCAAAAATGGCTCGTGGGGAAATGGTTTCCTATCTAGCGAAAAATAATATTTTAGATTTAGATGGTGTGAAGTCATTTAATGAAATGGGCTTTTCTTATTGCCCAGAACGTTCCACAAGAAAGGAGTTTGTATTTTTAAAATAAAATTTAAGAATACATTAGAATAGAGGTTATTGTGAAAAGTTTATTTGTATATTTAAAAGATTATAAAAAAGAGAGCATATTAGGACCATTATTTAAGCTATTAGAAGCTTCTTTTGAATTAATTATTCCATTATTAGTGGCGATGATAATTGATACAGGAATACCTAACCAGGATAAAAGTTATATTGTGAAAATTTGTATTTTAATGACAGTTCTTGGTATTATAGGACTTGCTTGTTCCATTACTGCACAATATTTTGCAGCAAAAGCAGCCGTTGGTTTTGGTACTAAATTGCGATATGCATTATTTGTACATTTACAAAGTTTATCTTTTACAGAAATTGATCAAATTGGAACTTCTACTATGATAACAAGAATGACAAGTGACATAAATCAAGTACAATCAGGTGTGAATTTAGTTTTAAGACTATTTTTGCGTTCACCATTTGTTGTATTTGGTGCTATGATTATGGCATTTACCATTGATGTGAAAGCAGCCTTTGTATTTGTAATAATTATACCTTTACTTTCTGTTGTTGTTTTTGGAATTATGATGATTAACATTCCTATTTTCAAAAAAGTACAGCTTGCTTTAGATCAAGTTCTTAGAAAAACAAGGGAGAATTTAACAGGCGTGCGTGTGATACGTGCATTTCAGATGGAGCAATCAGAAATTGAAAGTTTTCAAAAAAGCAATAGCGCATTAACTAAAATTCAGTTATTTGCTGGTAAAATTTCTGCATTAATGAATCCAATTACTTATGTTATTATTAACGTAGGAATTATTGCACTTATATGGTCAGGAGCTATTCGTGTAGACTTAGGAATTATTAGCCAAGGGGCTGTTGTTGCTTTAGTAAGCTATATGTCACAAATTTTAGTCGAGTTAATAAAGTTAGCCAATCTAATTGTTAGTGTGACAAAATCTCTAGCTTGCGCTAGTCGTATCCAATCAGTATTTGAAATTACATCTAGTCAAGTAGAAGGTGTTATAGGCGAAGAAAATGAAAATACAAATCCGCAACTTGTATTTGATCATGTTTCATTAACTTATAAAGGTGCAAGTGAAGAATCATTAAGTGACATTACATTTACTGTAAATAAAGGCGAAACGATAGGCATTATTGGAGGTACTGGATCAGGAAAAACTTCACTTGTCCATTTAATCCCTAGATTTTATGATGCTACCAAAGGAAAGATTTTATTTCATGGAGTTGATATTACAACAAAGGACATTACAAAGTTACGAGAAAAAATTGCTATTGTAATGCAAAAGGCAGTATTATTTCATGGAACAATAAGGGAAAATATTTTATGGGGAAAAGAAGATGCAACAGATGAAGAAATTTATCAAGCATTAGAAATTGCTCAAGCAAAAGAGTTTGTAGATAACAAGGCAAAGGGATTGGATGAAGTAATACAACAAGGTGGGCAAAATTTATCGGGAGGACAAAGACAAAGACTTACTATTGCAAGAGCATTAGTAAGAAAGCCTGAAATTCTCATATTAGATGATAGTGCTTCGGCTCTAGATTATGCAACAGATGCAAAATTACGATATGCAATGAAACATATGGAAAATAATCCAACTGTTTTCATTGTTTCCCAACGTGCTACCTCCATTCAGCATGCAAATAAAATTATTGTTTTAGATGATGGAAAAGTAGTCGGTATAGGGACTCATGAGGAATTGCTAAATAGCTGTATGATATATCAAGAAATTTATTATTCTCAATTCCCTGATAAAAAGTCACATAAGGGGGAAATGTAAAATGAAAAAGAATACAAAAAATCAAGCACAAAAAGAAACTTTATATAAAGTACTACAATATATAAGTTCATATAAAGGATATGTAATATGCTCTATTTTTTTTGCTGCGTGTACAGTTGCCCTAACTCTATATGCTCCTATTTTAATAGGAGATGCCATTGATTTTATTATTGGAAATGGAAATGTTGATTTTTATAAAATAGGTTCTATTTTAAAAAAATTAGGAATTGTTATTGGGCTAACAGCTCTTTTTCAATGGATTATGAATACTTGCAATAATAAAATTACTTATCAAGTAATTGGTGATATTAGAAGAGATGCATTTCATAAAATCGAAGAATTACCATTAAAATATTTAGATGCTCAATCAAGTGGAGATATTGTTAGTCGTGTGATTGCCGATGTAGATCAATTTGCAGAAGGATTGTTAATGGGATTTACTCAGTTATTTACTGGTATAATTACTATTTTAGGAACTTTAATATTTATGTTTTCTCAGAATGTAGGAATTTCCCTTGTAGTCGTTGTAATTACACCACTGTCTTTATTTGTGGCAAGCTTTATCGCAAAAAAAACATTTTCAATGTTTCAGTTACAATCAAAAACAAGAGGAGAGCAAACAGCTCTTATTGATGAAATGATAGGTAATCAAAAAGTAGTAAAGGCTTATGGATATGAAAAGAAAGCAGAGGAACGCTTTGGTGAAATTAATAATCAACTACAAAAGTGTTCGTTACAAGCAATTTTCTTTTCTTCTTTAACAAATCCATCCACTCGATTTATTAATAGCTTAGTTTATACAGGTGTTGTATTATTTGGAGCATTTTCAGTTATTAATGGAAATTTATCGATAGGACAATTATCATGTTTTTTAACTTATGCAAACCAATATACAAAGCCATTTAACGAAATTTCTAGTGTAATTACTGAACTACAAAATGCTCTTGCTTGTGCAGGTCGTATTTTTGAGTTAATGGAACAACCTTCTCAAACACCAGATACAACAGAAGCTAAAAATATTGATATTGCAGTGGGAAATATTTCCTTAAAGCATATATATTTTTCTTATACTCAAGAGAAAAAGCTTATTGAAGATTTTAATTTAACAGTATCAAAAGGACAAAAAGTAGCTATTGTTGGCCCTACTGGATGCGGAAAGACAACTCTTATTAATTTGCTTATGCGTTTTTATGATGTAGATAGTGGAACAATTAAAGTAGATAATACACCAATTCTTTCTATGACACGAAAAAATTTAAGACAAAATTTTGGTATGGTATTGCAAGAAACTTGGTTAAAGGCAGGTACAATTGCAGAAAATATATCTATGGGAAAACAAGATGCAACAAGAGATGAAATAATACAAGCTGCTAAATTAACACAGGCTCATAGCTTTATTAAACGTTTACCTAGTGGATATGATACTGTCATTGGAGAAGATGGAGGAGATTTATCTCAAGGTCAAAAACAGCTTCTTTGTATCACAAGAGTAATGCTTTTAAAGCCACCAATGCTTATTTTAGATGAGGCAACCTCATCCATTGATACAAGAACAGAAATAATTGTTCAAAAAGCATTTAATACTCTTATGGAAGGAAGAACAAGTTTTATCGTAGCACATCGTTTATCTACTATTCAGGAAGCTGATATTATTTTAGTAATGAAAGATGGGCATATTATTGAGCAAGGAAATCATGAAACACTACTAGCAAAAAAAGGATTTTATGCCCATTTATATGAAAGTCAGTTTGCAGTGGGATAACAAAGGAGAAGTAAAAATACTAAAAAATATAAGCTATATACAATAATCAATGAAGAAAATAAATTTCAAATAAAATATAAAAACACAATTTAAAAAAATATATTAGACAAGTTTTCGCACAATATGGTTATTATCATATGTAAAAAAACTTGTCTTTTTTATGATTGATAGAGTTGGAGGCGGACTTGTCTCCTCTGTTCTCAAATGATAAGTCATCTCTTTGGATTACATTAATATTTTGTTAGCACTCAGTAAATTAATAAAATTATCTTGACAACCCTTATTAGTAAAAGTATAATAAC
>CALWGN010000283.1 GCA_944380055.1 uncultured Lachnospiraceae bacterium | reverse complement strand
GCCAATAAAAGAGGATGTTATGTCAGAGTGTAAAATAAGGGCATTTGAACAACTATTACATTCTATAAATAAAGAGCACATACTAGCAAAAATTCAAAAGTTGCAGTTACCGTATAATCATAGTTTTGGAGGAAAGCAGACATATTTAGATCAGCTTTTATGGGGAGAATTAGGGGATTATACGAGAAATTTAATAAAGGGGTGATTATACTGTACCATGAATTGTTAAGGGAACAGGTGCTAGAAAAAGTTAATATTTTTGAAGATATTAGTAAAGATCAGTTACTAGAATGTATTGAAGAATGTGTTTTACAGCTAGGAAAGGAAAAATATATTCCACTAAAGGAGAAAGAACGGTTAAAAAAGGAGCTATATGATTCCTTTCGTGGATTTGATGTGTTAAGCCAAGTGTTAGAAGATGAAAATGTTAGTGAAATTATGGTAAATAGCTTTAATGAAATATTTATTGAAAAGGAGGGAAGAATTTACCCCTATGAAAAATCTTTTCAAAGTCAGCAAAAGCTAGAGGATATTGTTCAGCAAATGGTGGCATTGTCAAATAAAAGAATTAATGAGGCAAATCCTATTGTAGATTTTTGTTTGGAAGATGGCTCAAGAGTAAATATTGTTCTTCCACCAGTGTCTATTCATGGGCCAACAATTACTATTCGAAAGTTTTCTTCCTCTCCTTTTTCTATGGAGCGGTTAATTGAAATAGGAGCCATTACAAGAGAGGCAGCTACACTACTAGAGAAATTAGTAAAAAGTAAATATAACATTTTTGTTAGTGGAGGAACAGGTTCTGGAAAAACCACTTTTTTAGGAGCATTATCTCAGTGGATTCCAGAGGAGGAGAGAGTTATTACAATTGAAGATGCTCCAGAACTTACTTTACATACATTAGAAAATGTAGTTAGGCTTTTATCAAGACAAAGTTCTGTGGAGGGACAATATGAAATAACAATTAGAGATTTGATTCGTTCAGCACTTAGAATGAGACCAAATAGAATTATTGTTGGAGAGATTCGTTCCGAAGAGGCACTGGATATGCTACAAGCGATGAATACAGGTCACGAAGGTTCATTGTCTACTGGTCATGGAAATAGCCCAAAAGATATGTTATCACGAATAGAAACTATGGTGCTTATGGGCATGGAAATTCCTATTAATGCAATTAGAAGTCAAATTGCCGGCGCAATTGATATTATGGTTCATTTAAGCAGAATGCCAGATAAAAGTAGAAAAGTAGTATCTATTGATGAAATTATAGGTATGGAAAATGGGGAAATTATATTAAATCCAATTTATAAACTACATAAAAGACAGGAGAATGATAGCCATGTTCTTGAAAAGGTGGGAACCATTATTCACACAGAAAAACTTAAACGAGAGGGATATTTACTATAATACATATATTTTTTCTACAACAGAATTAATACGATATGTGATAGAGGCAATAGCCATATTAAGTGTACTCTCTTATGTATTTTATCATAGTTTTTTTCCAGTAATTCTTTTTTTACCGTCTATATTATTGTATTTAAAGAAGAAAAACACAGATTGTAAAAATGCTAGATATAAAAAATTAGCAATGGAGTTTATGGATGGGATACAAACAATAAAAAACTATGTAAGGGCAGGACATTCTTTGGAAAATGCAATGAAGCAAACGGTAATAAGGATGGAACAAATTTATGGAGTAAATTCTCTAATGAAAAGAGAGTTAGAGCAAATGGTAAGAAAGTTATCCTTAGATTTTACAGTAGAACAGCTATGGGAAGATTTTGCTAATAGAAGCAATATAAAAGAAATAGAGGGATTTGCAAAAATTATTCAAATAGTAAAAAGAACAGGTGGCCAGCTACATCGTATCATTGAAACAAGTGCCAATCAAATTAGAGACAAAGTTCAAGTAGAAAATGAAATTGATGTTATGCTTCAAGGAAAGAAAATAGAACAAAAAGTAATGACAATTATGCCTATTGGAATTTTATTTTATGTCGATATGAGTGCAGGAGAAATGATAGCTTCTTTGTATGACGGACTATTAGGTAGAGTAATTATGACAATTTGCCTTATTGTATATTTATTTTCTTATTGGCTTGGTCATTATTTGATAGGAAAAATAGGACAGCTATAAAGGAGGTTGGTGTGAGTATATTATTTTTTATAGCAATAACAGGGGGGATTGGATTAGCTATTATTGGAAGTAACTTATGGAAAGGAAAACATATTAGAAAAAGGTATAAACATATAGGCATATTCCAGTGGATGGCACCAATCTCTTTGTGGATATATAATCTAAAATCAAATCAATTTGGGGATAAAAAGATAGAAAAAGAATTTGAGGCATTATATCCTAATCAAGATATTCATATAAAAATACAAGCAGAAATTGTAAAACGAATAGGGAGTGTTTTATTGTGTATTTTTATGGGTGGATTCTTTGGGATAGTAATTGAATTTCAAAAAGTAGATAATACAACCTATGAAAATACGTTATATAGACCTGAATTTTTACAAGGAGAAAAAACTTATGAAGTAGTCGTAGAAGGATTAGGAAAAAAAGAAACACTACAAATAGAAGTAAAAGATAAAGTGATAGCAGAGGAGGAATTTAAAAATCTTTGTTTGCAGCGTATAGCTGCTGTGGAAAAGAAATTACTAGGAGAAAATCAGTCATTGGAAGAGATTAATAAAGATTTAAACTATATCTCACAAATTGATGGAATTAACATAGAGTGGAAAACAAATAAAGACGATTATATAGGAATTGACGGAACACTTAAACAGTGGACAAAGTCTGGGCCGTTAGAAGTAGAAATCTATGGTACGTTTACTTATGCAAACTTAAAGTATCAGCATACATTTGTAGGAAAATTAATAGAAAGGGAAAAGGATAGCAGCTATTACATAGATTTATTGCAGGAAACAATTGAAAAAGAAAATCAGTTAAATAGAGAAAATGATAAGATAAACTTACCAGATAATATAGAGGAAAAACAGATTACATATGTAAAAACAGAAGACAATGATAGCATAGTAATATTTCTTCTTTTTCTATGTGGTGGAGTAGCTGTATTTTTGTCATATCCAAAAAAAAGAAAGGAGTATTTAAGAGCAAGAAATAGTCAGTTGATTATTGATTATAGTACTCTTATATTTCAGTTATCTCTTCTTATACAGGCAGGGCTTACCATACGAGCGAGTATAAAGTTAATGGTAAATCAATATGAAAAAGAACGAGAAAATGGAGGTGCTATACGATATAGCTTGGAAGAACTTCGTATGACTTATTATTCTATTGAAGGAGGGTTTAATGAAGGTTATGCGTACGAAGAATTTGGCAATCGGTGTAGTCTTTATTGTTACATTAAGTTAGGAAATTTGCTAAGCCAAAATCTAAAACAGGGAGTTAGTGGATTAGGAAAAATGTTAGAAGAAGAGGCGATGTTAGCTCAAGAAGAAAGAAAAAATGCTATTAGAAAATTAGGGGAAGAGGCTTCCACAAAGCTACTTATACCTATGATGTTGATGCTTATTGTTATATGTATGATCTTAATTATACCTACATTTTTATCAATGTAGAGGAAGGAAGAAGGAAAATGAATAAATTAAAACAATTTTTAGTAGAAGAAGATGGCATTGGAGTAGTAGAAATTATTCTTATTTTACTTGTGTTAGTAGGTTTAATTATATTATTTAAGTCTCAAATAACAAGTATATTAGCTGATGTTTTTAAAAATATTAGAGATTCTATTGATAGTTTGTAATGAAAATGAAAGAACAAGGAGTTATTACTGTTTATCTGTCCCTCATGCTTGTAATTGTCTTAGGATTTTTAGGAGGAGTTTTAGAAAGTAGCAGATATTATGGAGCTTATTGGAATGGAACTTTAGCTACTAATTCAGCAATACAATCAGTATTTGCTGGGTATGATAGACAGTTATTAAATAATTATGGGTTGCTGTTATTAAACGGAGGTTTTAGTGAGGAATTTCTTCAGCTTTCATCTATAGAAGAAGAGTTAGAAATGTTTATAAATAGTTATGTAACACCATCAAAAGGGAAAATATTACTTTCAGGAGGGAATTTTTTAAGTAGCAAATTAAAAGAAGTTTCTATAAAAAAGTATTATATGATTACCGACAATAACGGTTTGTATTTTAGAAATACCGTAGTAGATTATATGAAATATGAAGTAGCCAGCAATATAGGACAATATCTTCTAGAACAAATAGGAATTATAAAAGATGGAGTAGAAACAAAGGAAGAAATTGATAAGAAAGGGGAAGAAGGAGAAAATGTTTTTGAATCTTTCTTTGAAGAAAATGAGAAACAAAGAAGCCTTGTTATGCCACTAGATGAACAATCAGGAGAAGAAAATGTATTTATAAAGTTATATCAGTTGCTTCAAAAAGGGTATTTAAATTTAGTAGTACCTAAAGAAAGAGAAGTATCAGAAAAGCAGATTACCCATGTAGAGTTACCTTCTAGCCAAATAAATAAGGATAATCAGTTTTCCATAGAAGCTGATGTTAGCATGGTATCAGAGGAATTGTTATTTAATGAATATGTACTATCATATTTAAGTAATTTTTCAGATAACAAAGAAAGTGGTGGTCTGTTATATGAGCAAGAATACGTTATATTTGGACAAGACAAAGATATTGATAACCTTACAAGTGCTATAAATATATTAATGTTAATTCGTATAGGGCTAAATGGAGGATATTTATTGTCTGATGAAACGCTAAAAGGAGTAGCACAATCGGTTGGCTATATTATTGCTACTTTAGTGGGTGCTCCAAATTTAGGAGATGCGATGACCTATTTTATTATTGGCTTATGGGCAACAGCAGAAGCAGTAACAGATATAGATACGTTGTTATCAGGGAAAAAAGTACCGCTTATAAAATCAAAAGATTCATGGAATTTAGATTTAGGAGGTATATGGGCTTTTATTACTGGTGATTGGGAGGATTATAAAGAGAGCAAAGAAGGATTATCTTATAAAGATTACTTAAGAATGTTTCTTTTGTTTATTAATAGCACAGAAAAACATTATAGAACTATGGACATGATTCAAGAAAATATGTGTGAAATAAATCCAAATTTTCGATTTAGTAATTGTATTTATAGCTTAGAAGGAAAGGCTACATTTACTGTAACACCTATATTTCATACGTTTGGACTACTACCAATAGAGGAAAAAAATTTTACTGTTTCTTTTGGGAAAACATATTAAGAGAGGAGGTTGATGGATAAAAATGTTCCCTTTGTTATTTTGTAGAAAACTAAATTGTGTTCCAAAAAATCCAAGTATTAATAAATCAAAAAATATGACTCTCCAAGTACAAAGGCTTATTAATAATAAAAAGATAGCAAAGGGGATATTTTTATCCATCAATAAAAAAGCTAGTCTAACCATTGAAATGGCGTGTATTTTACCGTGGATTATTTTAATTTGGGTTGGTTTTATTTCTTTATGGCAAGTTATTTTTATACAAGGAAAAATTCAACAAGAGTTAGAAGTTATTGTAGATAAAGTTGCTACCAGCAGCTATGTAGTGGAGGAGGTGGGAGAAGAATACGAAGAAATTGTTAATACTGTTGTTGGAAAATTTCTTATTCGTACGGTATCAGTTATAGGAATAAAAGAAGTGTTAAATAGTAATATTAGTGAATCTATGAAACATTCAGGTTATATAAAAGGAGATTTATCATTTCTTCATTCTAATATAGATTTAGAAAAAGGAGAAATAGATATTGTTGTTACTTATGATATAGCTTTTCCTTTGCTTCCTTTTGATAATATTACAATTCCTATGGTTCAAAGATGTTATAAAAAAATGTGGCTAGGAGTGGATTATAAAGTAAATGAGGACGATATTTATGTATATATTACAGAAACAGGAACTGTATATCATAAAACAGCTACTTGTTCCCATTTAAACTTATCTATTTCTTCTACATTACAAAGTGAAGTGGAGCATAAAAGAAATGAGCAAGGAGAGAAGTATTCTTTCTGTGAAAGATGCCAAAAGGAAACAAATGTGGAACATCAGCAAGGTGGAATAGTATACATAACAAAAACAGGAAATAGGTACCACAATCGAATTGATTGTTCCGCATTACTTCGTAATGTAAAAAAGGTATTATTATCACAAGTACAAGAAAGGGGAGGATGTAAAAGATGTACCAACTAATAAAGTGGATATTAGTATTTGTGCTTTTAATTCCATGTACAATAACAGATATAAAGAAAAGACAAGTTAACATTATATGGATTTTACTTTGTGGTATTATAGGTCTTATTTTATTTTTATGGGAACATTCTTTTTACTTACAACTATTCATTCATATTCTTCCAGGATTTATCTTAATAATTATTAGTAAAGTTAGTAGAGGCGGAATTGGAATGGGTGATTGCTATATAGTATTGGCGATGGGGCTAATAATAGGTTGGAATTATACAATATTTTGCTTATTTATTGCTTTAGTTGGAAGTAGTATTACAGGTATTATTAGGATGATAAAAAAGGGGAAAAAAGAAATTGCATTTGTTCCATATTTACTTGTTTCTAGTGTAATTACGTGTGTGTTATATCAACAATAGGAAACAGTTTTTATGTTATAGAAGGGAGAAAATTGTATGGATAAAAAGAAACAAAAAGTAAGTATTTTGTGGGCAAAAGCAAGTATGACTATAGAGTTAGTTCTTTTATTTACTATATTCATTCCAATATTTCTTGCAGTATGCTCCTATGTTTTTTATGCTTATGACTATATAGTTACTACAATGTATTGTAATTATGTGTGTGAACAACAAATAGCATGGATTATGGAAGATATAGATGAAGAAACGAAAGGGATTGATTGGGAAAAAAGGGAAGAAAAGTCACTTGGTTGGCAGCTATATTATAACTATACAGAGAAAGAGCAAATAGTAGAAACGAAAGTAACAGAGTTTTTAAATGAGGCATTTTTATCTAGTAAATGTGAAGAAATACATGTAAGTCTATCTTACGGGAAAGTTCAAATTGATTATAAGGTTTTATTTAATCATTTTGGCCTTAACGGATTAAGGTTTATAGCAGCAGATAATATTTCTATTGAAGGAAGTAGTAAAAAGGAACAGTTAGAGGCAGAAGAATTAATACGAATGGCAAGAGGTATTATATTTAGAAAATAAATTTATAAAGGAATGGGGATACTATGGAAGTCATATTTCAAAGACATATTAATAAAAACTATATGATAGTAGTAGGAGAAGATAACAAAACAGATATTTTATATGATTATCATATGATTGAGAATAATTCTATTATTGGATTATTACCAATTAGTATTAAACAAAAAGATTCCCACTTAGAGTATTATTATGAAATATCTTCAAAGCAACCATTATTAAGAATATTTGAAAAAAGAAAACTAAATGGAGCTTATATAAAAGGAATTATGTTAAGCTTGGGAAGATTAATAAAGGAATGTAGTCGTTTTTTATTAAATGTAAATAATATTTGTCTTGATCCAGAATATATTTATATGAAGCAAGAGGACAGTAGTGTTTACTTTTGCTATGTAACAGAGGTAAAAAAAGATATAACAGAAGGGATAAAGGAACTAGTCTATTTTCTCATGAAACAGGCAGACCATGAAGATAAAGAGGCTGTGTCTATTGTATATGAATTGTTTCGATGTATCATGGAGGAAAACTTTGTTATTGATGATTTGTTACAAGTATTATATGTAAATGTAAACGTAAATATAAAAGAAGAATATAATAATGATGATATAGAGAGATATTTGTATAAAGAAGAAGTTACTAATAACCAATTGATAGAAGGTGAAAAGGAACATAGAACTGTATATAGCAGTAAAATTAGTAATAGGGAAGGTCAAGAGTATGACAATGAAAATCAAGCATATAATCAACTATATAATGGTGAGAATGTTATTATAGATGATATAGTAGATAGTATTCATAAAAACCAAAAGAAAACTATCTTTCATCTTTTAGATAATAAACTTAAAAGTACACTTATAGTATGGTTTTTAAGTATTGCTATAATAGCATTTACTATTTTTATAATGTTACATATAGAGCCTTTTTATCAGTATAAATATAGGATAGCACTAGCTATAATATCAGCCATTACAATTATCTACTACTATAAAATTTCAAAAAATAAAAAAGTAAATCTTGTGAATAGTGAAAAAAAGACAAAGGAACAGTTATATAGTAGGGAATATGAATTAGAGGAGCATTTTATATTAAAGAATGGCAATAAGCTAGTAGAAAACGAAAGGAAAGAACATGAAAGTTATGGAGAAACAACAGTATTAAGTGAGCCTTCTATTTCCCATCGGTTAATAAAAGTAGATAGCCTAGAAGAGATAAAAGTTAGTCATTTTCCTTTTATATTAGGGCGAGGAGGGGTAGAATGTGATGGAATATTATATAGTGATCAAGTAAGTAGAATTCATTTTCGAATAGAAGAGAAAGAAGATATTTTGTATGGAATTGATTTAAATTCTACCAATGGGTCATGGATAAATAATGAGCCATTAGTTCCTAATATGCCTTATAAATTAAAACGAAACGATAGAATTACAATAGCTAATTTAGAGTACATTTTCCAGTAGTGGTATGATATAATGAACGCAAAGCGTTCCTATTAAAAGAACCTGAGGTTCTTAGTTATGTGCAAAAAGCATGCACAGAAAATATGAAATAATGAACGCAAAGCGTTCCTATTAGAAGAACCTTTGCTTTTTAGTGATGTGGTGAAAAACATGACAATAATTAGAATAAATAAAAACAATTATACTGGGAAAGGAAAATAAATGATAGATTTTTTAGAGCAGGGAATAAAAAAAGCATTTCACTTTTATGGGTACCAGCTAGTACAAACAAATGTACCTTCCTTTTATTATTTTCAAAAGAAGGAGAATAACAATGTTTATATTATTTGTATGCTAGATGATACAGTAGATAGTAATATCCACCCATCTTTTTTATATCATGGAATGGAGCAAGTAGTATCACAATTTTTTCCTGAACAATACAATGTGTATTCCTTAGGGATTTATGTTACAAATCATATAGATAGAGTAAGAAATATAACAGATAATCGATGGAATCGATGGATACTAGAGGCAAGTACAGGAAAGATTATTATATATGAAAATGAACCAAGCCAGTTTTTAAATGTAAGAACTATTTTAGAACAAGGAATTAGTGGGAAAATACCAAGAAAAAAGATACCACTTACCATAGTAAATACTATATTGGTAGTGCTAAATATTCTTTATTTCATTGTTAGCGAACTATGTGGTGGAAGCCAAAATTCAATAGTTATGTACAAATTAGGTGCATTACAAATTGGAAGCTTTCTAGAAAATAAAGAATGGTGGAGACTAGTTGCCAGTGGTTTTTTACATTTTGGTTTTTCTCATTTATTTAACAATATGCTTGTATTGTTAGGGCTAGGTATATATGTAGAAAAGGCTCTTGGAAAGGTAAAATATGCAGTACTATATATGGTTAGTTTAATTGGAGCTAATATTATCTCCGTTTTATGGTATCAATATAATTCTAATTTCAATGTATTAAGTGCAGGTGCTTCAGGGGCAATATTTGGCGTTGTAGGAGGTTTATTATATCTTGTTATTAAAAACAAAGGTCGTTTAGAATTAGTGACTAGCAAACAGTTAATTATTATGATGCTATTTACCATTTTTCATGGGATTACATCGGCAGGTGTTAATAATGCGGCCCATATTGGTGGTGCTATCATAGGATTCTTTTTATGTATGATATTAAACAATAAACATTCCTTCTAGAATCTTTAAAAAAAATATGTTATGCTAAATAAAAATTAAAAAAGTCTTGGAGGTGTGAAGATGGATAATTGTATTTTTTGTAAAATTATAAATGGAGAAATTCCAAGTACAACAATATTTGAAGATAATGACTTTAAAGTGATTTTAGATGTAAGTCCTGCGACTGACGGACACGCTCTTATTTTACCAAAAAAACATTACAAAGACTTAAATGAGCTAGACAAAAGTTGTAGCGAGAAGTTACTTACTATTGCTAGTAAAATAGGAAATGGATTAATGGATACACTTGGATATGAAGGTTATAACATTGTTCAAAACAATGGAGAAGCAGCAGGACAAACTGTATTTCATTTCCATATGCACGTAATAGGAAGAAAGAAAAATGGAGAAAGTATTCTTACTTGGACTCCACATAATCAAGAGGCAGAAATAAGAACAGAAATTGGGAACAAATTAAAGGAAGCATTAACAAAAAATAATTAATCTAATATATTAATATAGTAGAGCCATTTGATTGTATCTATATTAGATACATAACAAAGAATAAATAAAATAGTAACATAAAAGGAAGGAAGTAATAAAATGGAAAAATTTAAAACTAGTGGTGTGTGTGCTAGAGAAATTGATTTTGAAATAGAAAATAACATTATTAAGAAAGTAAAGTTTTTAGGTGGTTGTGCAGGTAATACACAAGGGGTATCAAGACTAATTGAAGGAATGAATGTTGATGAAGCAATTGAAAGATTATCAGGAATTCGTTGTGGAGCAAGACCAACATCATGCCCAGACCAATTAGCAATCGCATTAAAAGAATTTAAGGCACAATAGGCTTTTGGAGGAAACAATGAAAAGGATCATACTTACAGGTGGTGGCACAGCAGGACACGTTACACCAAATATTGCATTATTACCAGGGCTTAAGAAAGCAGGTTTTGATATAAAATATATTGGATCTTACGAGGGAATGGAACGTAAATTAATTGAAAAAGAGAACATTCCGTATTGTGGAATTGCAACAGGAAAGTTTCGTAGATATTTTGATGTAAAAAACTTTACGGATCCATTTAGAGTTCTAAAGGGATATCATGAGGCAAAAAAAATTATAAAAGAATATAAGCCAGATGTATTATTTTCAAAAGGTGGTTTTGTAGCAGTTCCAGTAGTATTTGCTGCAAAACGTTATAAAATTCCTGTAATCATTCATGAGTCTGATATGACACCAGGGCTTGCAAATAAGCTTTGTCTTTCATCAGCAACAAAAATCTGTTGTAATTTTCCTGAGACGGTTAAGCATTTACCAGAGGGAAAAGCAGTGTTATCTGGTTCACCAATTCGTGAGGAGCTACTAAAAGGAAGTAGGGATGCAGGACTTTCCTTTACTGGTTTAACAGGAAACAAGCCAGTGTTACTTATGATGGGTGGAAGCATGGGCTCTAAAGTAGTAAATACTGCACTACGTGGAGGGTTGAATACAATATTAAGAGAGTTTGAAGTTGTTCACCTATGTGGTAAAGGTAATATTGATACATCTATTAATAAAGAAGGATATAAACAATACGAATATATTAGCGAAGAATTAAAAGATTTAATGGCAATGGCAGATATTGTATTGTCTCGTGCTGGTGCAAATGCAATATGTGAGTTGTTAGCATTACAAAAGCCAAATGTACTAGTTCCATTATCAGCAGCTGTAAGTAGAGGGGATCAAATATTAAATGCCTCTTCTTTTGAAAAGCAAGGATTTTCCTATGTCTTGCAAGAGGAAAATTTAACAAGTGAAAATCTTTGTGAGGCAATAAAAACAGTTTATAAGAAAAAAAATGATTATATAAATGCAATGAAAAAAAGCAATCAGGCAAATGGAGTAGAAGTTGTACTACAACTAATTAATGAACTTGCAAGCAAAAAGTAAATGTAAAAAACGTATGAAAGATTTAAAGGAGAAAATATGTTAGGTATTATTGGTGCAATGGAAGGAGAAGTTCTAAAATTAAAAGAACAAATGAAAGAGCCTGTAGTTACAAAAAAAGCATCTATGGAATTTTACAAAGGAATTATTAGTGGAAAGGAAGTAGTTGTAGTAAGAAGCGGTATTGGTAAAGTAAATGCGGCAGTATGTGCACAAATTTTAATCGATGACTTTGGTGTTTCTGCTATTGTTAATACAGGGATTGCTGGTTCTTTACAAAATGAAATTAATATTGGAGATATTGTGTTATCAGAGGATGCGGTACAACATGATGTACAGGCAGGAAGCTTTGGATATCCAAGAGGGCAAGTTCCTGGACTTGACGTATTATCTTTTAAAGCAGATACAAACTTAATAGAGAAAGCATATACTAGCTGTAAAAAAGTAAATCCTGATATTGGAGTGTTTCGTGGAAGAGTAGTAACAGGTGATCAATTTATTGCAGACCGCGAAACAAAAAATGATATTGTAAAAGATTTAGGTGGTATGTGCACAGAAATGGAAGGAGCCGCTATTGCTCAAGTAGCTTATTTAAATAAGATTCCATTTTTAATTGTACGCTCTATTTCCGATAAGGCAGATGATAGTGCTCATGTAGATTACCCAACCTTTGAAGCAAAGGCTATTAAACATAGTGTTAATTTAACATTGGATTTAATTGCAAATAGTTAATGAGCGTCATTCTAGGGAAGATTTTTACAGGCAAATTATATTATATTTAAAAATATTAAAAAAAATATATAAGAAATGTAGTGAAAAAAGTATAAGAAGCGACAAATAATAACTTAAAACTGTTTAAACTAAGCAATCATAATGATTATAATACTATGTTTTAAGGCAGTTCATGTCAAAATAATACGATGGATTCATGTCCCGTCCTTTCTTTCTTTCGGTTATAATAACTTGTATCCGAAAAAGGAAAGGAAAGGGGCATTTTTTATGTTAAATTATTTAAACCATGAATTTGGACTATATGGATTAGTTGGTGTATTTACAATATGTGTATTAGGAAAATTAATTGCCAACGGAATTTACAAAAGAATGATAAAACAGTCAAAAGATTTATTAGTAACAAAGGACAAAAGGTTGCGATTTATTGCAGAAAATTATGGGGCATACAGACAGAAACAAGGAGCAATACATAATTTACCGGTATTTATAGAAAAAAATATTTACTCTTATAAGCGACTGGGAATTAATCCACTAAAATTAGATGCTGTTGTATCTCAAGGACCACTGATTTGTTTTCTTTGTGGACTTTCGGTTACATTTGTTAGTTTTTGGTATGGTGAGCCTATTAAATATATAGTATTACAATTCTCGGCAGGTGTAATACTAGGAATTGTAATGGCAATTGTGGATGGTATATTAGATACTGAAAGAAAGCGAGATATGGCATTTATACATATTCAAAACTATTTAGAAAATTATATGCCACCTGTTGATACAGAGAATAATATAATAACTCCAGAGGTAGCTATTAGTATGACACCATCTAGAAATAATAAAGAAAGTCCTACATTGGAAGAAAATAAAAAACCAGTAGGACAAGTAAAAAGAGTATTAGAACCATCAAAGATGCAGGATGATTTATTTATAAAAAGAAAGGAAGAAAGAAGAAAAGAAAGGCAAGAATTGTTTGGATTTAACAAAGTAGAGAAGAAGGATAATATAGTTTTAGGTGCAAAGATAGAGGAAACAAAGGAAGAGAAAAGTAAACGAGAAATAGAAGAGTTTAAGCGGAATTTAGCAGAAATTGCAGCAGCTAGAGAGGCAAAACAAGAAATGGAGAAATCTTCTGTAGAAAAACCACAATTGCAATTTACAAAGGAACAGGAGGAGTTAATTCGAGGAATAATAGATGAATATTTGTCTTGATAAGGAGGGGGGAATTGTATATAATAAAAATAGATTGTTAAGTAATTAGCAAATGATTTTAAAATCCAACATTACAATAAGAAAAGAGGAGTGTATATGTCAAACAAGGTAACATTTGATTATTCAAAGGCTACTTCTTTTATTTCTAATGAGGAAGTACAAAGTATGAAAAAGTTAGCACTAGATGCAAAGGAAGTATTAGTATCTAAGTCTGGTGCAGGAAATGACTTTTTAGGGTGGGTAGACCTTCCAGTAAATTATGATAAAGAAGAATTTGCAAGAATAAAAAAGGCAGCAGAAAAAATTCGCCATGATTCAGATGTATTATTAGTAATTGGTATTGGTGGTTCTTATTTAGGTGCTCGCGCTGCCAATGAATTTTTAAATCATAGCTTTTATAATAACTGCTCAAAAGAACAGCGTAAGGGTCCTGAAATTTACTATGTAGGAAATAGTATTAGCACTACATATATGAAAGATTTAATTGATTTATTAGAAGGAAAAGATTTTTCTATTAATGTTATTTCTAAGTCAGGAACAACAACAGAGCCTGCTATTGCATTCCGTATTTTCAAAGAGTTATTAGAAAAGAGATATGGAAAAGAAGAAGCTGCAAAGAGAATTTATGCAACTACAGATAAGTCAAAGGGGGCATTAAAAAGCCTAGCAACAGAAGAAGGATATGAAACATTTGTTGTACCTGATGATGTTGGTGGAAGATTTTCTGTATTAACAGCAGTAGGCTTATTACCAATCGCTGCAACAGGAGCTGATATTGATGCATTAATGGCAGGGGCACAAAGCGCAAGAGAAAATGCTTTAAATGCTCCATTTGAAGAAAATGATTCTTTATTATATGCAGCTATAAGAAATATTCTTTTAAGAAAAGGAAAGGTTATTGAAATTACTGCCAACTATGAGCCAAGCTTACATTATGTGTCTGAATGGTGGAAGCAATTATTTGGTGAGTCTGAAGGAAAAGACCAAAAGGGAATTTTCCCAGCAAGCGTTGATTTAACAACTGACTTACACTCTATGGGACAATTTATTCAAGATGGAAGCAGAAATATATTTGAAACAGTAATTAATGTAGAGGAGTCAAGAGAAACATTATTTATTGGAAAAGAGCCAGTAGATTTAGATGGTCTTAACTATTTAGCAGGAAAAACTGTGGATTTTGTAAATAAATCTGCAATGAATGGAACTATTTTAGCTCATACAGATGGGGATGTACCTAACTTAATGGTTCATGTACCAAAGCAAGATGCTTTTTCATTGGGACAGTTATTCTATTTCTATGAATTTGCTTGTGGTGTATCTGGATATTTATTAGGGGTAAATCCATTTAATCAACCAGGTGTAGAAAGCTACAATAAAAATATGTTTTCTCTTCTTGGAAAGCCAGGATTTGAAAAGGAAAGAGAAGAATTATTAAAGAGATTATAATATTATAAAAATTGATTATAAAGGTGCTACAATTTCTACTTTGTAGCACTTTTTTGGGTATAGGAAAGTTCTTACTTTCCTATATCATAAAAAACTCCGGGAGTTGAGGTGGACTTGTCTACTTTGCTCTTTTATAAATAATTTTTTATATAAAAATCAACATAGTGTTTAATATCTTTTTTAACAAGTTAGAACATAAAGACAATAAAGGATATAATTGTAAAAAAAAGAAAATAATAGATAGACAAATAAAAAGAAATTACTTATAATACATCAGTAAAATAATATATGTGTAACCATGTAAAAATAACGATAAAACAATATAGGCAATAGTTTGAGTTAGGTAGTAAATCTAGCTGCATATAGAATACAGAGGAGGATATATAAGTGTGCAAAGTCAAGCATTAAGGAGAAAAAAAGGGTTTAATCGAATATTTTTGATATTACTGTATATATTATTGGTCATAATAATTTGGGTATTATGTGTACAATATATTAATAAAAATCTAAAAAAACAAATGCTTAATTCATTTAATGAGTTAGCAGTTCAAAAGGCAGCTTGGTTGGATAATAAAATGACTACAAGACTTAGTCTGTTAGAAAATATAGCAGATGAATTAGTAGAATCAGGAGAATTTGATTTTTCTAACAGTACAACCATAGCTGAGGATATAAAACAGTTACTAGGCCTATATGAAATTACTATTGTAGATGGAACTGGTAAAGGCTATAGTAGTGACCTAGAAGTGTATGACTTATCAGATACAAAAGCATTTCAAACCGCCATAGAAGGTGTTCCTTATGTTAGTGAAATAATACAAGAAGATTCAGAAAACTATGAAGAAGTTCAGTATAGCGTACCAATAATTGATTTACAAGGCGATGGAGAGATAATAGGCGTTTTAATGGCAACTGATGTTACAGAAAATTTTGTACAGGAGTTCAGATTAAAGGGAATTGAAGAACAAGGATATATGTATCTGCTTGATAGTGAAGGTAATATAGTAGATGAAAATGTTAAGTATGAAGTTTATGAAACAGACAATTTATTGGAAATATTACAAAAGTATTCTAGTAATGAAGCAGTCGCTAAACAAATTCAAAACAATGTAGAAAATAGAGAAAAAATAACTATATACTACAATACAGGAGAAAATCAATATGCAATCGGTATTCCATTAAAAATGAATAACTGGTATATGATGATGGTTATCCCAGAAAAAATAATTAATGAACAATTAGTACTATCATCATATAGCATTAATATATTATTTAGCTTTGTTTTTATATTATCTGTGATTATGTTATTATATATTGTTATTAGTCAGGGTAAAAAACATAATTATTTAAAAGATGTGGCATATATAGATCCTGTGACAGGATTATATAATAAAAATTATCTTAAGGATAATATGGAAAATAATATCTTACAGGCAAAAAGAAAAAATAC
The DNA here is from genome assembly GCA_944380055.1 of uncultured Lachnospiraceae bacterium. Lineage (GTDB taxonomy): Bacteria > Bacillota > Clostridia > Lachnospirales > Lachnospiraceae > Fimimorpha. The sequence goes on along the minus strand of CALWGN010000283.1, from coordinate 1,831 downwards.
TGCACTTGTCATATATAATATACAGAAATTTAAAGTATTTAATGAATTGTATGGAACAGAAATAGGAAATGATATTATTCATTTAGTGGCAAAAGTATTAAAAAGTAACATACAACATAAAGGAGAAATTGCTCTTCATGGATATGCAGATGAATTTGCATTCTTGTATTTTTATAATACAAAAGAGGAGATGGAAAAGCGTATTAGAAATTGCTTAAAAGAAATAGAAAGATTGGTATATTCTAAACTTCAAATAATTATAAATGTAGCTGTTGGTATTTATGAAATTGAAGAAGTGGGTTATTCATTTGAAAGAATTTATAATTTTGCTAATATGGCAAAAAATAAAAATAAAGAATGTTCCAAAGAAGAATTAACTTATTATTCTAAAGAGTTAGTAGAATTAGAGTTAGATAGAAAGAGATTAGAAGATAGTATTCGTGAAGGAATACAGAAAAAGGAATTTAAAGCATGGTTCCAACCTCAATTTCATTGTGAGACAAATAAGATTGTTGGATGTGAGGCATTGGCTCGTTGGTATACAAGTGATGGAAGAATTTTAACACCATATCACTTTATAGAGGTTAGTGAAAGAAGCTCTTTAATATATGATATCGATCAATTAATTTTTGAGGATGTATGTAAAAAAATAAGAGAATGGCTGGATATGGGAATAACTTGTGTGCCTACATCAGTTAATTTATCAAGAGTATGTTTAAATAGTTTAGATATGCTATATGAATTAAAGAGTATCGCAGATAAATACAAAATTCCTAAAGGATTAATTCAGTTAGAAATTACAGAAAGCGCTATTGTTGAAAATGAAAAAGTACTAAAGCAAGTGATTCAGCATATGCATAATTTAGGTTTTGATGTATTACTAGATGATTTTGGTGTGGGATATTCCTCGCTAATGGCAATTAATTCTTTACAATTCGATGTTTTAAAAATAGATAAGACATTCGTAGATGCTATCGATACAAAAAATGGAAAATTTATTATAGAATACACCATTAATTTAGGTCGTCAGCTTGGAATGAACATTATAATTGAAGGAGTAGAAACGAAAGAGCAATATGAATATTTAAAGCAATTTGGAGATATTTCCCTTCAAGGTTATTATTTTTCAAGGCCAGTAGATAGCCATACAATGGAAGAAATGCTAGAAAAAATGTAAAAGCAAAAGACTGTTACAAAATAAAATTATTTTGTAACAGTCTTTTTATTTAAAAATTTTAATCTTCTTCAATAATATGGAGTTCTAAATAATCAAAATCAATGGACTCAATAAAACTATCTTGATAAAATCGTGTCTTTCCATTTCGTTTAAAATCAGAAATATTAGTCTCTAACCAAATAGGAACACTTAAATCAAAGGAGTAACAAATATCAGATAGCCCATCTAGGATCTTTTTTGTTCGTGTCATTTCTATATTATCATTTTCGATTACAACGTCCTTTAACAAACGATTTTTATAAAACATTTTTCCCCATATACGAAACATATGACAGACTCCCTTCTATGGTTTTTACATAATAGAAATTGTACTTAAATTTCAAGCTAAATATCATAAAGCTATTACAAATTTATATGAACTTATCATAACATAGATAAGTATAGAAATACAATCTTCTATTTTAATTTTCTAACCATAACTATTATGTCAAATAAATATAATATTTTATACATATTATCATTATTAGTGTAGGTTTGTCAAACATATGTTACATTTTTATTTAAAAAATTAAGTAGAGTCTCTTTGGGAGACTTCCACCCTAAAGGTCTCATAGGAAATCGGTTGTATTTTCGATTATAAATCTTTAGTTGATC
>CALWGN010000282.1 GCA_944380055.1 uncultured Lachnospiraceae bacterium | reverse complement strand
CACTGTCTTTTTATCTTCTAACGATCCTATTCTGCTACTTAAATCAATCGTTGCTACAAAATCTTCGTTTGTAATACTCGCTAATTTACTTCTTTGCGCTTGAACCCATATTTCTGTAGTTTTTGGTGCTTCACTTAATACAAGGTTTTCATTTAATAATGTGTCTTGATTTAAATATTGTAATTCTAAAACGATTGTCTTTTTCTCTATTGGATCTGTCGAATTAAAAACTACCATCCAAAGCAGGGCAGCAACAAATACAGAACCGATTTTTAGCATTAAATTACTGGTCAACTTTTCTTTCATCTTTTTTTGACTTTCCCTTCCACAATCTAAATCTCTTTGTTTCGTTTGTTTTATCTTGCAGTTTCTCTAATACTTCTCTTAACTGTTCCTTTGTTACATTTCTTGTTAACTTTCCTCCCATTGCTAAAGATACATGCCCAGTTTCTTCTGAAGCAATAATTGTAATACTATCAGACACTTCACTAATTCCTAATCCTGCCCTATGTCTAGTTCCTAGTGATTTGCTAATTCCCATGTTATCTGATAGAGGCAAGTAACAGGTTGCTGAAATAATTCTATCTTCACGAATAATAACAGCTCCATCGTGAAGAGGTGTGTTATGTTCAAATATTTGTACAAGTAATGGTGCAGTTATCATAGCATCTAGTGGAATACCTGTTTTTATATATTCCATTAGTGAATTTTTTTGTTCAATAACAATAAGTGCACCTGTTTTTGTTTTTCCTAATTGAAATGTTGCCTCAACAATATCGTTGATAATTTCGTCTGTAAATCCATGTCCTCTGTCTCGATTATCACTTAGTAAAGTAAAATCTGACATGATTTTATTATTTCCTAACTGTTCTAATGCTCTTCTAAGCTCTGGTTGAAAAATTATAACAATCGCAATAATACCAACATTATATAAATTAGAAAGTATCCATGAAATAGTTTGTAGCTTAAAAATTGAAACTAATATAATGAAAATTAGACAAACGATTCCTCCTTTTAACAAACTCCACGCTTTTGTTCTCTTAATCCATACTAATATGTTATAAATTAAAAAGGACAGAATAACTATTTCAAATATATCATTAAATTCAATACTCTGTAATGGGCCTAGAACTAGATTTTTTATTGATTCTTTCATTTGCTCCACAGAAGACTCCTCCTCTATTCATTTTCGTTCTTCTGATTTTCGTGAACTACTTTTCTTGTATTAATTCTTTTTACTTTCTTTTCTGGAGTTGTAACTGAAATTTTTGGTATTGCCTTAACAAAATAGTAATAATCATCATCTTCAAACTGTACATTTTCTACTCTTGTATAATCAATAGAAAATACAAATAAATATAGAATTAGTGAAGCACTTGCTCCAAGTAACATACTGAGTATAACAGTTATTGCATTTACTGGAATATCTATTACAAAACTTCCAATCAATACAATCAAAATATAAACTACACTTCCAGCACCAATAGCAAATGACCAAGAATAATTTATATTCATTCTTCTAAGTACATATACAAAACTAATAGTCATAATAAAAGAAATAATTAGTAACATCATTTCTTCATTATTTCCTATATTTTGAAATAAGTAACTTAACTTTCCTAACATATCTAATGAACTATTGGTAGAAAAAATAGTTCCTATATCCTTTTTTGCAATTCCTATAATTGTATACAAAACAATCCCAAAACTCGCTGGTATCGAAGCAATCGGTGTAAACATCAATCCTAATGCAACTACAATTGCCCCTGGTATTTGATAAAAACAAAGCAACACAGTCAACACCATAATAAGGCTATTTCTCATTCCTAAAATGAAATATAAACAATACATACATATCATTATAATGGCTGTGCTAATTGTTAATTCCATTGATACTGCTGAAAAATGTAACAGTGTACTTGCGCACATAATAAGGGAAATGATTCCCACTGGCATAAAGGAACATAACAGCCCAATTCCTATCATTATCAATGGATTTTTCAATATTGACATATATCCAATATTACTTCCTAATGCTGCTAATATCAAAAATGTTAACAAAAACTTTAATGCTGCCAATATATAAATATCATACTGGCTATATATTTCTCTTAGATGTTCTTTCAACACCAATATTTTTACCATCATTTATAATTCCCCTTTATCTATTTGGATTACTCCAAGTCCTCTCTATCATACAGTCTATTTAATCTTTTCAAATAAAAACTATACTTTTTCATAGACTCTTTTGCTTTATCATATTTTTTACTATACATACCATAGGAAATTTTTACATATATAGCTGAAAATAATATGTAAGTAAGTCCAATAGCAATCGCCACCATAGCTAGCTGCATAAAATTCATATTAAATATCCCCATACTTACTTGACTTAATAATATAATTCCAAGCAATAAAAAAAATCCTATGGATGCCCCAATCCATGTAATAATAACATGAAGACTTACATAATCCTTTTTATCATACTTTTCTATTTTCATTGCCCTTTTTCGCTCTTTTTCCTCAAAGGTAGCAATGTGTGTCATTACTTTTACTTTATTCTCATTAATCATAGCTACCTCCTAACCTGTAGTTTTTTAAAAAAACCATTATATTCCCTACTGATTTTTATTTTTTATAGTACTTCTATTTATTATAACACATTATCTCTATTAATTGTATTAATTTTATTTTAAATTTAAAATATTATTTTTAGGGAATGAAGAAGGGGAAAGAGAAGGACATTTATAAGGTGGGGAACATATAAAGAAGAATGATAATATGAAAAAGATGGTGTTTCAATACATCTTATGGTGTTATTAAACACTAGATACTTGGGATGAATATACTCTCCAAGTTGAATTTCAATACATCTTATGTTGTTATTAAACGCTTCTTTCCACTTGTCTATACATTTCCATTTTCATTTCAATACATCTTATGTTGTTATTAAACTAGTAAGTGGATTAATAGACTGTGGTTGGGGATAATTTCAATACATCTTATGTTGTTATTAAACAAGGATTTAAAAAATGGCGATACTGTAATTTACTGATTTCAATACATCTTATGTTGTTATTAAACAAATAGGTTTATGCCACAAGATACTGTACTATGTGCATTTCAATACATCTTATGTTGTTATTAAACGTATAGCGAACCACGAAAGGCGGTAAGTAGACACGTATTTCAATACATCTTATGTTGTTATTAAACAGATGGCCGATATGTAAAGTTAATAACTATTGGTTATTTCAATACATCTTATGTTGTTATTAAACATAGATTTCTGTGTTGGCATATTTCTACTACTTCCATTTCAATACATCTTATGTTGTTATTAAACATGCTCCAAATTGTTTCACTTGCCACATTTCCCATATTTCAATACATCTTATGTTGTTATTAAACGAAAAAGAAATAAAAGAAGACATCGAGTTATTCAAATTTCAATACATCTTATGTTGTTATTAAACAACGTGATGTATATGCG
>CALWGN010000281.1 GCA_944380055.1 uncultured Lachnospiraceae bacterium | reverse complement strand
TTGTTCCTCTACAAGCCGTAATTCATGTTCTTTTTTATATAATATTCTCAAAACCTTATCGCTTAATCGAATGGAATACACCTGAGAGAGCATAAGTAACGCTACAACGAAAGCATCTGTTACTCTTTGATAAATAATAATTGCTAATAAAAGACATATACTATTCCAAGCAACTAATCTAACAGACATCCATGGTTCTTTACTTAAAAATACAGAGCAATTATACTTTTGTTTCCAAACAATGTATATGTAGTATAGAATGATACTTATTAAAACAATGGAAAATGTTATTTTTCTTACTCCAGTTGTTGCCAACACCCATGATATACCAATAAAAACATACATTGCCTTATTTTCCTTTGTTGACAATACCTCTATTTGTTTATTTATTTCTTCTAATATAGACATTTCTTCTTTTCTATTATAATCATTCTTCTTTTTTTCCTTATCTATCTGTTGCTGTAACAGAGCTATTACTACAAATACTAATATAAAGCAACCATTAGTAATATATTGATTGAATTTCCAGATATCTTCTATTGAAATTACAATAAACATACTTCCTAATAATAAAATTTGATTCATATAGACATACTTCCATATAGAACGATACATTTGGTTGTATAAAATCCCAGTATATCCTACTAATAAGCGACCTGCAAATGCCAATGGAATGATTTTTAGTATAAGCCATACAAAGAAATAATTGGAACCTAAATCATTCCATAATTGCTTGGAAACAATATTTACATAAAAAAGTGTACTAATAGAAAGACAAAGAACTATTGTTGTTTCCATACGTAATTTCTGTTTCAATATAACCCCTCCCATTTTTCTAATATAATTATCTATGTTCTACTTCTATTCCAAACTTTTGCTTCATCTTTTTCAAATAATATATAGTTTGAAGAAAAGAAAGTATTACAATGCTTCCCAAATAATATTTTTCTAGTAACTTTAAATCATTAGAAACAACCGTTACAATTAGGCTAATGTCTACAACAACAAACAAGCCTTCTATTGCTAAAATCACAACCTCTAGCATTTTATATCCTTTGTGGTTTACCACCCTTGCCATATTATCTACTGACACTGGTTTCCACATATCTCGACCATAATAAATATAGGAACAAATAAAGTATAGTCCACATCCAATTAATGCAATCGTTGGTAAGGAAAACCAATAACTATAAATCACACCACTTATCACTGCGAACACTCCATGAATACATAGCCATAAAACAATATGTTTTTTTATAGTGGTACGATTTAATAAAAAAATACTTAAATAATAAGGAACTAACAAAAAACATATGATACTAATATAAATTACTGCTTCCATTTTATCTCTCCTTTTTTCTTATATTGCATTTATTTTTTCATTATATCAAATTACGCACAATTCACTTGTAACTTTTTCATTCCACTTTGTAATTGTACCACTGACAATCCCCACAATAAGAAACACCAAACAAGGGAAAGAAGAATTGAAGTTATATATTCGTTTACTGTTACTTCCCCTAGCATCGACTGTAATGGAAAATACATATAATAACGAAATGGAAAGAAATAAGTCACTTGTTCCATCCATTTTGGCAATAAATTCAGTGGAATTAGACTTCCAGAAGTAAATGCCATAATGGCGCTTACTGCTAATAATACTCCTCGTATTCGCTCAATTTTTAATGCACAAAGCCCTACGTTATACCAAACTAGAAACTGAATAATATTTCCGATAAAAAAGGCAAATACAAAGGATAATGCACAAATTACAGATACGTTTCTAACCCATACAACTACAATAATTGCTGGTATGAAAACAACAGAATACACCACTGTCCATGCCGTATATCTTGCTAATTCAGGTAAAATATATGGATACGGTCTTACAAGCGCATTGGATATGCTTCCATCCATTACATCACTTTGTATTCGAACTGAAATATGCCGAAATGGATATGCACTTTTTATTAAACCAATGATAACATAGTATAAAATCATATAGCTAATATCTACTGAACTAGACGTTCCCAAATAACTCCATAAAAACGTATAAATAAAAGCTTCCACTGGTACATAAACTAATTTCAAAAACAACGGAATTGGATACTTGCAAAATTGTTTGAAATAGACTGTGGCTAGTGCCTTATATTTAACCATTAATTCCTTCATATCTCATAAGCCCCCTTTTCCAAATTATACCATTAATGCCAATCCACATACATAATGTAATACAAAGTACCAAACAACCGTAAACTCCATTTTGCAACGTTACTTTTTCTAATACTACCTGTGATGGAAATGTACTAAAAAAATAAAATGGTAAAATAATAGAACAAATTATTTGTGCAGCTTTTGGTAATACAAGAAGTGGATACTTATTAAATATTCTCAAGCTATCTGCCACCTCATTAATTGCGTCCATTTTTCCAATCCAAAAGGATGCATAGGAAAAAATAAAATGTATCACTCCTAAATTAATAGCAGCAAGAATAAGAATGAAAATAGATAATACAAATGATGCGACAGAGAAAAATCTATAATTTGCTATTATCAACAATACAACAAATTTTATAATACCATTAAGTGAACCTCTCCCACTTAAAGCTTTCAGCTTTTGAAGTGGAGCTTCTTCTTGGGAAGTAGTTGCTTTTGTTAGCCAACTATATTTACCAAGCTATCCCCGTAGTCCCTACGGTTCCTTTTATTTTTAGGCTGTTTCTCTTATT
>CALWGN010000280.1 GCA_944380055.1 uncultured Lachnospiraceae bacterium | reverse complement strand
GTGTGGCATTAACTCAAGAAGAATATAAAAATATAATACAAGTAATTAGAACTGGATTTCATTATAACAATATTAACTATAAAAGAAATAATCGAATTGCTACTATATTAGTAATGTAAGCTAATTTAGGCTTAAGAATAGGCGATATTCTTAAATTGAAATTATCGGATATTATTAAAGATGGTAGTCGTTACCGATTGTCTATCACAGAACAAAAAACAGGGAAAAAGCGAAATTATACAGTCCCTATTGAAATTTACATTTATCTTCAAGAATATGCATTGGAAAATGGTATTAGACAAGAGGATAGGTTATTTCCAATTACATCAAGGGCAGTAGAGAAACACTTAAAACAAGCAGCAGCATATCTAGGTTTAGAAAATGTTGGAACACATAGCTTTCGGAAATTCTATGCTACGGAAATATATAAAAATAATAATTATAATATCGTGCTTGTCCAGGAACTATTACAACATAGTTCCGCAGCTATTACTCAAAGATACATAGGCATCCAGCAAAAAGACCTAGAAGATGCTATTAATAAGCATATCAACTTACTTTAAAATAAAGAACTCTGTAATCATTTTAAATTTTCTATATACATACATTTGCATATTTAAAAAATTTAAAACGATTGTAGCGTTTATATAAAAAATAGAAAAATTAATTGGGAGAAAGGATTGAATAATGTGAAAACAAAATTAGTAGATGGTTCATTTGTTCCAGATGTTCCTCTGGAATGGTACTTCGAACTTGTCGAAAATAAGACACTAAGACAAGTTATGGGGTACATTGACTATGAAAGGGGAATTGCATATACAAATTATGATTCAAATGGAGAAATAATTCCGTTTTGGAGAGCTACTGATTTAAACAGTGGTATGCATATTGTTACTGATTCGAACTTTGATAATCTTTATACCCGTATCAATGAATTAGCTACAAGATTGGAACACACGAAATTATCAAAGAAATATATAGACATGAGTTTACAATTTAGGTTACTCTTAGAAGAATATTCTAAAAATAACCCTGAAAGACAATCTAAATTATCAGTAGAAAGAAAATCAGATGGAAATATTATTTTACAGATGTTGATTTCATCAGAAGAGGAATTAAAGCAAGTCTTAAGTCAGTTGGAAAACTAGAGAAAACTATAGGGATTTGGAGAGCAATTATTAGACATTAAAACAAAATATCCTTTGATAGATTATCAGTTTTTGAAATATATAATAAATAATATAAAAAACTAATAGATAACATATGAATTATACAATAAATTATATAAATATAAAATATAATAATGATATTATCTATGGGAGGTAACAGGTATGTCAAAAAGTTTAGGTATAGTCTTAAAAAATTAAGAGTTTCACAAAATATTACGCTGAAAGAGCTTAGTAGAGGTCTTTGTTCAATTTCTACTTTATCTAGAATTGAATCTGGCGAAAGAGAACCAGATTATATGTTATTTGATAGCTTAATTAGTAGATTAGGAAAAGATAGCAAAAAATGGGACTTAATCTTAAAAGAAAATGATAAGCGTTTATTACAAAAACGACTTTACATGGAATATCTAATTCAAATGGGTGAATGGGACAAATTAAAATGTGAGTTAAAAAATTATGAAAGTTTTGATGGAGTAGAAAAAAATTTACATAAACAATATATATGTATGGTATGGGCTATATTGTGTAAGGAACAAAAAAATATAAAGATGCCCTAATATTTTGTTTTAAAGGCTTAGAAAAAACAAAGTTACATATTAATGATAAGTATTTAAATATTCCTTCAAGAATTTCTATGAATGAACTTAGACTGCTTAGTCTAATTGGAGAACTTATCTATCAGATGGGAATTATTTCGATAGAGGAAATATATAAATATTGGAAAGAACTCTTAAAATATATAGAAAATTATTGTTTAGATGAAGAATATCGATATAAGTTTTATATTCAGGTACAATATTATTTATCAGACATCACATATAAAGATATGAAATATATAGAAAGTGCCTATTATTTTCAAAATGGTATTAAGGAACTTCAACAAAGAAAAAGCGTTTTCTATTTGGATAAGTTTCTTTATTTATTTAAGCGTTTCAAGAATATGGATAATTTGAAATACGGCTATCGCAATCCCACTGGCTTTAGACGGTGGGTTAAGGTAGCCTAAAGTGGAAGTTTGTGCTATACTTACGTTATGGGAACGTGGAAATCAGAAAACAGACATAAGTATTTGCTGCAATACCACATTATTTTTGTATGCAAATATAGAAAGAGATTGCTGATATCAAAGGAAATATCAGATAATATAAAACAGTTCTCTTATGAGATATGCCAAAGACATAAGGTGATTATCAGATATATGGAGACAGATAAAGACCATATTCATTATATGATAGAAACAGAACCAACAATGCCCATTAGTAAAATCGTAAATTTAATGAAGAGCTACACGACATATCACATATGGGAAAAATATGCAAATTATTTGCAAAAACACTTTTGGAAGGAACATACATTTTGGATGGACGGATATTTTGCCTGTAGCGTAGGAAACGTTTCGGAAGAAATGCTCCGAAAATACATAGAAAATCAGGGATAGATAAAGGAAGGTGACAACAAATGCTAAAAGCGTATAAATATAGATTATACCCCAACAAAGAGCAGGAAATACAGATTGCAAAAACATTTGGCTGTTGCCGTTTTGTTTATAACCATACTTTAGCATATCGGAAAGAGACCTATGAAAAAGAGAAAAAATCTGTCAGTAAAACAGACTGTAATAACTACTGCAACAGAGTACTAAAGAAAGAATATGGATGGCTAAAAGAAGTGGATAAATTTGCCCTGACGAATGCAATTTACAATATGGATTCTGCATATCAGAAATTTTTTAAGGAGCATGCAGGTTATCCGAAGTTTAAGAACAAACGTGACAACCATAAATCGTACACAACAAATTTTACGAATGAAAATATAGCGGTAGATTTTGAACATGGAAAAGTAAAACTGCCCAAGCTGAAAGAAGTAAAGGTAAAACTGCACAGGATATTTTCTGGTCAGATAAAATCAGCGACAGTATCGCAAGTGCCAAGTGGGAAATATTATGTGTCGATTTTAGTGGAAACAGAACATGAAGAAATGCCACACACAAAGCAAAGAATTGGTCTGGATTTAGGAATTAAGGATTTGTGCATCACATCAAACGGGACGAAGTATGAAAACCCAAAGACAATAAAGAAATATGAGAAAAAGCTTGCAAAACTGCAAAGGCAACTGTCACACAAAGAAAAAAGGAGCAGAAATTACTATAAATCAAAGAAAAAGATAGCATTATGCCATGAGAAGATAAGCAATACCAGAAAGGATTATCTTCATAAAGTTTCTAATGAGATTATTAGCGAAAACCAAGTGATTGTTTCGGAGAACTTACAGGTAAGAAATATGGTAAAGAATCATCATCTGGCAAAATCCATATCTGACGCATCGTGGTATGAGCTGACAAGGCAGTTAGAGTATAAGGCAGGTTGGAATGGCAGGAAGTACATCAAAATAGATACATTTTATGCAAGTAGCCAGATATGTTCTGATTGCGGATATCAAAATGCAAATACAAAAAATTTATCAATAAGGGAATGGAAGTGTCCAATCTGCGGAGCAATGCATGACAGAGATGTTAATGCGGCAAAAAACATTTTGGCAGAAGGATTACGGCGGATAGCATAAAAGAAAAATCTATAGGGCAGGGACTGCCCGAATTAACGCCTGCGGAGATAGTAGATTGTGAGGTCGATGAAGCAGGAAGCCCATTGGCTTTAGACAATGGGTAGTTCACTTTTAATGGAAAATAAATTATAATTTCAATATATTAATATATAATAAATAGAAAAGATTAAATTTAACTTTGACTATACAAAAATATATTTATCAAATATGTCATTTCTACTATATTATTTGATATTCACTCAAGTATTTCTTTAAAATAAACTTTTTGATATTTTTCAATTATAAGATTTAATTACCCAGAATAGAAAATGCAATGTTAAACCCAAAATAATAAGATTTAAGAATAGAAAAATTTTATAAATTGCAATAACAAATTGAACTATTTTTTAATCCATGAATAATCGCTGTATTATACTGAATAAATAACCACCATATTATATTGCATAAATGACATCTAGTTGCTTTTCAAATAATTCCTCT
>CALWGN010000279.1 GCA_944380055.1 uncultured Lachnospiraceae bacterium | reverse complement strand
TACCATTTCTTTAATACTTGTAATTCTATCATTACTCATTCGAAAGCGCATTGAAACGCCATCTACTTTTATCATAACTTTTTTCTTATCCATGCTAACCTCACATTTACTAACTATTTTAAATTGTATTTATATTCAAATTTACTTATATATATAATACAAATTTATCTTGTGTCTTTTTAAATACAAATGCACCAATTGCAAACATACCTAATGAACACCCTAAACAAATTACATATTCTGATAATGCTGGTGAAGTTCCATTAATAATAATAGAACGTACAAATTCTACATAATGATACATTGGATTTAACTTTATAATACTAGCAACCCATGATAACTTTCCAACAGCAATTGTATTAATATCATAAATAATTGGTGTTGCATACATCCACATAGATACAATAACACCCCATAAAAATTCAATGTCATGGAAAAATACCATTAAACTAGACAATAAAAATCCCATTCCCATAATAAAAATAATTAGTGTAATTAAAGCAAATGGTAATAATACTACTGATGGCTTTAAATATAAATTATTAAATAAACCATAAATAAAAGTTACTAATAAAAGAGGTACCATTGATAGTAAAATATTAATACTAGCAGAACATACCTTTGAAATTGGATAAATATATTTTGGTACATATACTTTTGTAATTAGCGTAGCATTACCTGTAATAGAACGCATAGACTGAGTTGTACAATCATTAAAACCATTAAAAATAACAATCCCACATAATAAATAAATAGCATAATGAGGAATTTCAAATTTCATAATTGTAACAAATACAAAATATTGCACTAACATCATTAGCAGTGGATTTAAAAAACTCCAAAATACTCCTAAAATAGAGCGTTTGTACTTTATTTTAAAATCTCGCGTTACTAACTGCTCAATTAAAAATTGATATTTACAATAAGTTCTAATAAAATATAGGCCCCATGATTTTTTATTGTTTTTCTCACAGCTTTGTAAATATAAAAAATATAAGGCAACTATAACAAAACCTAATATAACAATTCCTAGATACAATGCTTTATTAACTGATTGAAAAATAACATTATATGCTCCAACTGTAAAAATAACAATACACAAAGCATATACTAAAAGAGCAACTTGTCCTATCTTTTTTAAATTATACTTATTCTCATTTATTTAAATTTCCATCCATTCCATCTAGTTAAAACTTGAAGGTGTCTTTTAACCCTTTCCAGTTTTTATCTTTTTCTGATAAGATTAATTCCATACCTTCTTCAACTGGCCATTCAATACCAATTTCTGGATCTGCATAATATAATCCACCTTCATCTCCTGGATGATAAAAATCAGTACACTTATAAGCAAACTCTGCTTCATCAGATAATACTAAAAATCCATGTGCAAAACCTTCTGGAATGTAAAATTGCTTTTTATTTTCTGCTGATAACACAACGCCAAACCATTTTCCGTATGTTTTTGAATCTGCTCGTAAGTCTACAGCTACATCAAATACAGAGCCTCTTACCACACGAACTAGTTTTCCTTGTGGATATTGCTTTTGGAAATGTAATCCACGAAGAACTCCCTTTGTTGACATTGACTGATTGTCTTGTACAAACTTCATGTCAAGTCCAGCTTCTTTAAAATCATTATAGTTATATGTTTCCATAAAATATCCACGATCATCCTTAAATACAGTTGGCTCAATAACAACTAAACCTTCTATATCACACTTTGTTACTGTTATTTTTCCCATGATTAAACTCCTATCTGTTCCATTATTTTTTGTCTTTATTATATTTTTTTGCTCTATATTTTTTATGAGCATTTTTACTTTGTACTTTACCTAACACTGCCATCATATGTTTATTACAATGTATCGGTTTACACTAGTGTTTATTGTGTCATAATTCTGTGCTACTTTTTGCACACCATAAAGAAGCGAAGCTTCTTCTAATATGAACGCCCTGCGTTCATTATATCATGAACATAGTTCATGATCTTGTCACATTCGCCAAATGCTTCGCGCTTGTCTCATTGTGATTATTATATCATACATCTTTACATATTCAAGTTTTTTATTTATCTATTCATATATTTTTATAATATTTGTCATTTATTTGTCATTTATTTGTTTTCCAGTAGTCTTTATTCATACTACACCATATACATAACCAAATTGGCAACTCTTTGTATCGTTTTCCAAGAAAATATCCAATATATTTGCATCCACTTTGATATACTAGCTTCGGTAGTAAATACCATTTACCACTTTTTAATAAATATGTGGCTGTTTTCTTTACTAATTTTATACCTTCTCCTTCAGATGAAACACCATCAAATACATCTGGATATTGGGCTTGTGATACTGCCAAATCAAAATTTCTATGAAACTGCTGTATTCCTGAGTAATTATGTGAATGGATAACCATTGCATCTGCTCGATAAGCTACCTTATATCCTGCTTTTACTAATCTTCCTGTAAATATCATATCTTCATTAAATATAGTTTTTAGTGGAAAGCCTCCTATTTTTTCATATATATCTCTTCGATATGCAGCACACACATTAGAACAGAAAAAAGTTTTTATTCCTAATCTTTTTAAATCACTAATTGCTTTTACACTACTTTCTGCTGGATAATTAAAAGATCTTGTAAATGCTTCAATTACTCCACAATCTTTTGCTGGTAGCTGCCTTCCATATACTGCTGCTACACTCTTATCATCAAATGCTTTCATCATATTTTCAACAAAATTACTGCCTTTTGGCATTGCATCTTGTGTTAAAAAAAGTATAATATCTGAATTTGTTAATTGTACACCAATATTCCTTGTACCACCATGATCAAATTGTTTTTTTGTAATATGATGTACTTCTAGTTTATCTAGCTTAGGATAAATATCCTCATTATAATATTCTTTTCCTGTATTCATTACTACTATTTTTTCTACTGGATATGTTTGATTGTATAATACTTGCAGCATTTTACTATAATTACTATCTGGCTTATAAGTTGGTATAATAATAGAAACTGTTTTCTGTTTCATATTTGCCTCACTTTCTCTTTTTTGCAAATTTAAATTTTAGAAAAGGTGTTACATAGACCTATGATGTAACACCCTTTACACATTCTTAATAATATAAGGATTTTAGTATTATTCATTTCCTTGAACTAAACGATTAATACTACTAAATATTGCTCGAATAGATGCTCTTGTAATATTAGAGCTTACCCCTACTCCATAAGTTTCTTTTCCTGTATCTTCATCTAACATATGTATATATGCTGCTGCTTTTGCAGATGAGCCTGCACTTAGTGCATGCTCTGTATAATCTAATACTTTTGTTTTTATTCCTAATTCTCTGAGTAAAATATTTTTAACTGCATCAATCGGTCCATTTCCTTTTCCTATGCAACAATATTCTTCATTATTCTTTTTAAATAATAATGTTGCCTCTGTTTCGCTCCCAGAAACTAGATTATCAGAAATTTTACAACTAACAAATTCATATGGCCCTTTTGAATTAATATAGCAAGCATTAAATTGTTCCATAATTTGATCTGGCGAAACTTCTCCTTGCCTTTCTGCTATTTTTTGAATCACATCTGCAAATTCTTTATGCATTCCTTTTGGTAACTTATAGCCAAAATATATGTCCATAACAAATGCCACTCCACCTTTTCCAGATTGGCTATTAATACGAACGATAGGCTCATACTCTCTTCCAATATCAGATGGATCAATTGGCAAATATGGAACTTCCCAAATCTGGCTATTTCTTGTATTCATAGCTTTTATCCCTTTATTAATGGCATCTTGATGAGAACCTGAAAAAGCAGTAAAAACTAGCTTTCCTGCGTATGGATGTCTTGGCGGTATTTGCATTTTACAGCACCTTTCATATACATCTACTAATTCATTCACATTATCTAATTCAAGCTGTGGATCAATACCTTGAGAAAACATGTTATATGCAAGATTTACAATATCTACATTTCCTGTTCTTTCTCCATTACCAAACAATGTTCCTTCCACACGATCAGCACCTGCTAATAAAGCTAGCTCAGCAGAAGCTACTCCAGTCCCTCTATCATTATGAGGATGAACACTTAATATAATAGTTTCCCTATTTTTAAAATGAGTATTCATCCATTCAATCTGGTCTGCATATACATTTGGCGTATTCATTTCAACAGTAGATGGTAAGTTAATAATAATTTTATTTTCCTTTGTTGGGTTCCATTCTTCTTGTACTGCTGTACAAATATCTAAAGCAAATTCTAATTCTGTTCCTGTAAAACTTTCTGGTGAATATTCTAATCTAATTTCGCCTGGAAAATTATTAGCATACTTTTTCACAAGTTTTGTTCCTTCTATTGCAATCTGCTTAATTTCTTCCTTATCCATCTGAAATACTACATCTCTTTGCAACGTAGATGTAGAATTATAAATATGAACAATTGCTTTTTTTACTCCTTCTAGGGATTCAAAGGTACGTTTAATCAAATGTTCCCTACATTGTACTAGTACTTGAATCGTTACATCGTCTGGGATTAAATTACGATGAACCAATTCTCTTAAAAAATCAAATTCTATTTGTGATGCCGCTGGAAATCCTACTTCAATTTCTTTAAACCCTAGCTTTGTTAATAATTGAAACATTTCAATTTTTTCTTCTACAACCATTGGTTCAATTAATGCTTGATTTCCATCTCTTAAATCTACGCTACACCAAATTGGGGCTTTTTTTTTTTTTTTATCAACCCATTGTCTACTTTTCAAATTAACCACTGGAACTTTGCGATATCGCTTATAATTCAACATATTCTCTCCTCCATCCTAATTCTTTAGCTAACTTATAATTTATTTGTTATCTAAATATATTCGAAACAATATTTTCATACTATTTTCCCCAAATATTTTAATCAATAAACTTTGATTTTATTGTTTTGTAATAAGATAAAATTTTGTTTAGTATAACATGTTTTGCAAAACACTTCAATATATACTTATCGTTTAATAAATATATCTTTAATCTTATAATTATTCACATAAATATACATTATTAATGTAATTGCAAACCAAAACCATGTAGTAGGATTACTAAACCATGTAGAAAAGAAGGCTAATATAAAATACATAACAATCTGTCCGAATAGTAAATATTTAATAGGATTTTCATCTTTTCTCATTAAATACATAATACCTTTACATAAGAAACCTAGCATGCATCCAAATAAAATTACACCAATAATCCCAAAATCATAATATGCATCATATAAAATTGTTAATGTATTAAGCTCTGGCTTAGTAATAAAAACTTCTCCTACCACTAATTGTGGCATAACAAATTTCAAACCAGTAAGTGCAACAAATGGAAATAGCATACGAAGTCCCATCGAATGGCTTCCTAAACCATTTGCTAATGCTTCTATAAGACAATTTAAATTATCATAATTATTCGCAATATACATATATGGATATTGTATCCACATAGGTAGGTCTGTATGTTTCATTTCAAATATACTATTTAAATATCCTGGTTCATAGTTTCTCCTAACTGTCATAAAAACTAACACTGCTATTACAAATACTGCCATTACACAACCAAATACTATAATTTTTTTCCATGGAATATATTCTTTCATAGATAAATATATAATAATTGGAAGCGCCAATGTTAATAGAAATTGAAATTTAGATATACACATAATAGCAATAGAAAAAGCTAAAATATTAATTGATACTAATATAAAGACTTTCTTTTTTGACACCTTTTTTTCACTTCCTAATATATAAATAACAGTTAATGGATGTACAAACATACAGGAAAAAGTAAAGTAATGAATACCTGTAATATGGAAAGAATTGTATGCATGGATACTAGTTGAAAAAAGTGGAATATATCCTAAAATAATGGCTTCTAAGGAGAAACTAACAAATGATAATATTCCTATCACTAAAATACAATGAAACAATTTTTCTAATACTTTATTATCTATATTTTTTTGTTTTTTTATGATTCGATATGTGTTTTCTACTTTTTTTCCATCAAAGCATATTAAGAAAAAAAGGTAGAATAAATATGAAATTATCCACATATTGCTATGCCAATCTTTTTGTAAATGACTTAACTGCATAGCTGCAATTCCTAGTCCACCAAACCATGACAAACCTAAGATACCTTTCATATTCATAATATCTTTATTTTTACTATAATATCCTATATATAATAAAATTGAACCAAATAATAGCAAAAGACCGGCAGCAATATGCTGTCCGGCTTTACTTAGCGCAATAGTAATTATATATAGTATAGTAAATACATAAAATATGTTATTTTCTTTTATATGTTTACTTATTGTCATCTTATACCCTTTCTAGATTTAAATATTACTATTCGCCTAATCCACTTTCTACTATTTTGACCATGGCTTGTAATGCTTCTTCTTCATCTATTCCATCACAAATAAATTTAATAATATCACCATTTTTTACACAAGCACCTAACACACTTAAAACACTTTTTGCATTAGCTGTTGTATTTTCTTTTTCAAATGTAATTGATGATTTAAACTGCATCGCCTCACGACACAAAATTCCTGCTGGTCTTAAATGTAATCCTGTTGGATTTTTAATTGTAACTGTTTGACTAACCATATAATCCCTCCGTATGTCCCTTATTTTTTATCATTAATATTAATTATGTGTGTTAGCTTCTGTATTCATTGACATTGTTTCTGTCTCTATATCTGATTCTACTGTAGAGGATTCTTCATTTTCTATTGTTGTACTTTCTTGACTGTCTGTTGTCGTTACGTCACTAGAAGACTCTCCTAAGCTACTTTCATTGTTTTGATTATTATTTTGATTATTTTCTTGCTTCTTTTCATTAATCGTAACATCAACGGATACTTCCTGTACTAGTTGTAACGTATCCTTTACTAATACTTGTAAGGAAATGGTATGTGTACCTACTCCTAAATTATTTACACTGCCTTTTAATATAATATCATTTCCATTAAAATTAGATAATTCTGACGCAATTCCTTTTAATGTAACTAAAACATTATTGCTGTTATACGTGTAAGTATATTCACTGTTTTTCCCATCTAACTGAATATTACTTGTGCTAATTTGAAATTTCTTTTGTTGCAATTGTTCTACTTCTATTTTGATTTCTATTTTCGAATCTTTATTAAGTAATGTAACATTATTTTCCGTACAAAATTGTTTCAAATCATAATAAAAACTTTTGTTATTTTCTATTCCTTCAACATTTACAAATGTTTTTGGAATAACAATTTGCTCTATTTGATTAATTTGCTCTTTTGTTCCACCTATATATACTTCTTCTAGGTTTAATGTGATATTTTTTAATGTATAATTATCATCTACTTCTCCTGTAATTCCCTCTAAAATAATAGGAACTTTTTTAGTAGCCAATACTCCTGTAGAAATAATTACTGTTTCAGGAGAAATAGTTAAATTCTTCTTAGTAATTGATATTTCTTCTCCATTAGAATCACATAACACTGGCTCAACTTCTAGTTGTGATACTTCATCGGATAACTGAGATAAATCTATAACTACTTTAGCACTTGCTACATTACTAAACTGCTTTTCAGGTCCTCTTACTGTAATCGTACTTGGATTTGGTATTAATAATTCTTGTTCTAACTGATAGCCTTCTTGAAGCTCACCTTCTTGTACTACTATTAATTCCATTTCCTTTTCAATAATTTTATCTAATACAATTTGTGGATATCTTGATGACGTGGAGGAAAATCCCCATTCAATATTTTTCTTAGCAGTTACATTGATTTCCACTGTCTTTTTCTCTTCTAACGATCCTATTCTGCTACTTAAATCAATAGTTGCTACAACATCTTCGTTTGTACTACTCGCCAATTTACTTATTTGCCCCTGAAC
>CALWGN010000278.1 GCA_944380055.1 uncultured Lachnospiraceae bacterium | reverse complement strand
ACTTCATAAGTTTATGAATTGGGATAAACCAATTCTTACAGACTCTGGGGGATTTCAAGTATTCTCTTTAACAGGTCTTAGAAAAATAAAAGAAGAAGGAGTTTATTTTAATTCTCATATTGATGGTAAGAAGATTTTTATGGGGCCAGAAGAAAGTATGCAAATACAGTCCAATTTAGCTTCAACAATTGCAATGGCATTTGATGAATGTGCTCCTGCATTAGCAGATAGAAAATATATCGAAGATTCAGTGGCACGTACTACTAGATGGTTGATACGATGTAAAGAAGAAATGGCACGTTTAAATGCTTTACCAGATACCATTAATAAAAATCAATTACTATTTGGTATTAATCAAGGTGGTATAATTGAGGATATTAGAATTGAGCATGCAAAAGAAATTTCTAAGCTAGATTTAGATGGATATGCAATTGGTGGACTAGCAGTTGGAGAAAGCCACGAAGATATGTATCGTATTTTGGATGCTACGGTACCACATCTACCAAGAAACAAGCCAACTTATTTAATGGGAGTTGGTACACCAGCCAATATATTAGAAGCTGTGGATAGAGGAGTAGATTTCTTTGATTGTGTATATCCTTCCAGAAATGGACGTCATGGTCATGTATATACAAATAAAGGAAAGTTAAATATGCTAAATGCTAGGTTTGAGCTAGACAAAAGACCAATTGAGGAAGGTTGTCAGTGTCCAGCATGTAAGCATTATTCAAGAGCATATATTCGTCATTTATTAAAAGCAAAAGAAATGTTAGGTATGAGACTTTGTGTATTACACAACTTGTACTTCTATAATACAATGATGGAAGAAATTCGTCATGCAATTGAAACTCATACGTATAAACAATACAAAAAAGAAAAATTAGAATCAATGGCAAGAGGCGAAGAAAAATAAGTTTTTAATGAGTATAAAAAAGACTCATTTAATATAAAGAATTTAGGAGGACTTTAATATGTCATTATTATCAGCAACAGGTTCTATTGGAGTAGTTGGTATGGTAATTTATATTGTAGTAATTGTAGGTGCAATGTATTTTATAGCAATTAGACCACAAAAGAAGCAACAAAAACAACTTTCAGAATTGCTTGCAGCATTAGAAGTAGGTGATACAGTATTAACAACATCTGGATTTTATGGTGTTATTATTGATATCACAGATGATACTGTAATCGTTGAGTTTGGAAACAACAAAAATTGTAGAATCCCAATGCAAAAAAGTGCAATTGTTCAAGCAGAAAAGCCAGGACAAGAAGTATAATAGAAGACATAAAGAAGCATTATCTGTACAAGATAATGCTTCTTTTATTTAGGCTTTTTTCCAAAAGGGGATTTTAATAAGTAATATGAAGAATACTCTTTTGGTATTGTTTTGGTGACACGCCGTAAGTCCGTCTAAAAACACGAATAAAATAACTAATATCATTGTATCCACAAGCAGTAGCAATGGAAGTAATTGGAAGGTCAGAAGCATTTAATAAAGTAATTGCTTTTCTCATGCGGACATGATGAATAAAGTCGGTTAAGGTAGAACCAGTTTCTTTTTTGAATAAATTGGATAAATATGTTTTACTTAAATTAAACATATTAGCAAAGAAATTAAGGTTTAATTCCTCCATATAATGAAAATCTACATAAGAAATAATGTCTTTTGTAACAAGAGAATAACCTTTCATAGAGTGATTGGTAATAAGTAAACAATACTTATGAATAATATCACTTTCAATATTTTTAAGTTCTCTTATCGTATTAGTACTATTAATTAAAATAGCAATTCTTCTAGAAAGATCATCAATATATAGTGGATGGACACCACCTTGTTCCACAGCTTTTCGACATAATGTATTCAAAATAATAAGAAAATTTTGAGTATTTTGAATTAGATTATCGGTTCTTGGCTGAATATAATAAGTAATAAATTTTTGGTGAAAGAGAGATGCACGTTTGTAATCACCAGCGGCAACTGCTTCTAATAATTGGTTTTCTACTTTATAGCGTTCTTCAATACTAGCAATAGCAATTTTAGAGTTTTCTTCAACTGTCTGTGGCTTCTCTAACGTTTGTAACAGTGAACTAGTATGGCTAGAGGAGTCAATGACTGTATATTCTCTTTGAAAGAAACGATAAACTACATTTATGATAAGTGACTCAAACACAGCTATATTATCTACAATAGGAATTGAATCATAAAGTAAGGAAATATCTGTTAGTAGTTGTTCTGGTACATTATTATCTACTAAAATACTAAGAATTTCTTCTGCCGACATTCTCATTTTCAAAAAAGGACCAATAATAAAATAAGGGCTTTCTTCTTCTTTTAAAAATTGTTGAGGAATAAAAACAACATAATAAATGAATTTAAAATCATCAGTGAATCGTACAATTGTATCAGGCTTTGAATGTCTCTGTAAAAAATCGAATATGCTATCATATTTGTAATTTTTATATAAATGCAATCGAAATCCATTATCTATCATCGAAAGATTAGAGCCATCTTTCATTAAAATAGCAGTATTTATATTAGAAACAGTTAATTCATTTTGAAATAATTCTAAACAAGTTAAATTCATACAATCATTCCTTTTCATAAATTAATAGAAATAAGGATATATTAATCATAACAATACAATCTTTATTACAAAATATACTATATCATAATATTGTCCAATTTTCAAAGTAAATTATTATGGTAAAAATAGAAAAAAAGATGTATTTTAATAGTAAGAGAACAGTGTCTAACAATTAACAATCTTATTTAAGATATGACGGCATAGAAATGATACATAAACAGTTGCTAGGGTTGTTTAATGCATAAGTGAAGCAGTTCCACTAGTAACTACGTAAGAATAAATGTAATTTATTTTAATTTATTTGTTAAGAAAATGTCAAAAAATAAGGAGGGACATACAATGGTAAATTTAAGAGAAAAACCATATTACCTTAATGATGAACAAATTAAATGGGTTGAAGATACTATTGCATCAATGACAATAGAAGAAAAGATCGGACAATTATTTGTTAATATGGTTGCAAACGAAGAGGAAAGAAAACCAGAAAACATTAAAAAAGTACTAGATACTTATCATCCAGGAGCAATCCGTTATCATAATGCTCCAAAGGAAGAATTATGGGAAATGGCAAATTGTTTACAACAAACAACAAAAGTTCCATTACTTATTGCTTCTAACTGTGAAGCAGGTGGAAATGGTGGTACTAAAGGTGGTACTCCAATTGCAAATGGAGCTGCTATGGCTGCTATTGATTTAGAAGAAGAGGTATTTAGAATGGCAGAAGTAGCTGCGAGAGAAGCAGCTGCAATTGGATGTAACTGGAACTTTGCACCAGTTGTAGACTTACCTTATAATTGGCGAAATACAATTATTCAGTTAAGAGCATTTAATGATAATCCAGAGGATGTAATTCGTTATTCAAAAGCATTCTTTAAAGGTATGAAAACTCAAAATATGGCAACTTGTATGAAGCATTTCCCAGG
>CALWGN010000277.1 GCA_944380055.1 uncultured Lachnospiraceae bacterium | reverse complement strand
GAAATTCCACAAAAAGCATTTATGAGCGTGTTAAAGTTAGATGAAAACTAATAGGAAAACAAATAATCAGTATGGAATATATATTCACATTCCATTTTGTGAAAGAAAATGTTATTATTGTGATTTTTTATCTGCACCTAGTACAAAAGAAACAAAAGAAAATTATGTACAAGCCTTAATGGAAGAAATAAAAGGAAAAAGTTCCCTTATTTCCAAAGAAAATGTAGTAAAAACAATTTTCTTTGGAGGTGGGACACCTTCTTTATTAAGTGGAGAGCAAATAGATAGAATCATGTCTGTTTTAAAATGTTATACAACATGGAATGATAACATGGAAATTACTATAGAATGTAATCCTGGCACAGTAACAAAAGAAACACTAATGTCTTATAAAAATGCTGGTATTAATCGTATTAGTTTTGGACTTCAGTCTACAAATAATAATATGTTAAAAACATTAGGAAGAATCCATACGTATGAACAATTTTTAGAAAGCTATCAAATGGCGAGAGAAGTAGGATTTACCAATATTAATATTGATTTAATGTCAGGACTTCCAAATGAAAGGAAAGAAGATTGGAGAAAGGATTTAGAAACTATTGTTAATTTAAATCCTCCTCCAGAGCATATTTCTGCATATAGCTTAATTATTGAGCCAGAGACTCCATTTTTTAATAGGTATGCATCGGGAGAACATTTGCCAGAAGAAGAGGAAGAAAGGCAAATGTATACAATGACAAAACAAATATTAGGGGCTTATGGATATACTAGGTATGAAATTTCCAATTATGCAAAGGAAGGATTTGAATGTATTCATAACACATTTTATTGGACAGGTGTTCCTTATATTGGTTTTGGAATTGGTGCATCTTCTTATTGGGATGGATATCGTTTTTCTAATATTAGCAATATAAATACCTATATTAATATATGGAAAGAATACAGTTTAGGAAATGTTAAGGCAGAGGATATATGTTTTTCTTATAAAAATAACAAACAGCTTTATATAAAAAAAGAACCGATAGATACTAGTTGTGTAGCAATAAAAGAAAATACACAAAAAGTTAAGATGCAAAATTTCTGTTTGGAAGAAAATGTAGTACGTGTTGATACCCATTCGTCAATGGAAGAATTTATGTTTTTAGGACTTCGATTAATGAAAGGAATATCAAAGGAAGAATTTTTTATCCGTTTTCAAAAAAACATAAAAGAAGTTTATAAAGATGTATTAGAAAATCTCATGAATGAACAGTTATTAGAAGAAAATGGGGAATATGTTTCACTTACAGAAAAAGGTATTGATGTAAGTAATTATGTAATGGCTCAATTTTTACTTGATGAGTGATAAGAGAAAGGATATGGTAATAAATGGAACAACATATGGTGGAGTTTACAACATCTTTAGATGAGAGATTATACCGAAAAACAATTTACTGGAATTTATTTTGTAAAAGAAAATGGTTATTTTTTATTTTTGCTGCAATGTATGGATATGGAATGATTACTATAGGTTTTACCTTTCGCATAACAACAGAATATACTGGTGAAGTTGTTCGTTCGTTATCTGTTTCATTTTTATGTATGATTTTACCAATCATTAGCTTGTTAATACAAGAAAGACGAGTGAGAAAAACAATAAAGACAAGAGATATTAGTAGAGATACAGAAAAAAATATTCATATGTCATCTCAATATATTTCTATCTTTCGAGTAGAAAAGCAAGAAAAAAAGGAATATACATGGAAAGATGTAGCTGGAGTATATGACGTAGCTCCAAGAGTCATTATTTGTATGAATGATGGACAAATGTTTCTTATGAATCCAAATCAAACAACTGCAAAAGACAGAGAATGGGTGATGAAAGTTGCAAAAGAAAATCAAGTAATAAAAAGAGCAATGAAATCAAAAAGTTTAAAATTAGCACTTATTATTATTACTGCTATCTCAATGATTATTGTTGGAAATAGTTAGTTATATTAGATAGCTTTTTTCATGTTTTTTGGATGTAATATTATAATAGAAATGTAGTAGCATGTAAAAGTAAGGTACAGAAATAACATATACATATTAATGATAAATGATAAATAATAGATGAAAAGGGAAGTTTTCTTGATTTAAAAAAAGGAAAACTTCCTTTTTTTATGGAAGGAAATTAATAGTATGTAAAAATATATATCTGTTAATAATAAGGATTAGGATATAAGTAAAATACTGTAAAAAGAAAAAGAATATATAATAAGTTATATTCTAACAATTTAATAGCTTATTTCTTTTTAATTTAGAAAATATTTATAAAAAACTATTGACACATTACTTGTAGAGTGGTATCTTATGAGTAGATGTTAGCACTCGATAGTGTTGAGTGCTAATAAGGAGAAAGGAAGTGATACAATGGAGCTGGATAATAGGAAGTTAACTATATTAAAAGCCATTATCCAAACATACTTGGAAACTGGTGAGCCTGTTGGATCACGAACAATTTCCAAATACACAGATTTGAATCTCAGTTCAGCAACGATAAGAAATGAGATGGCAGATTTGGAAGAGATGGGACTTATTTTACAGCCTCATACATCAGC
Source organism: uncultured Lachnospiraceae bacterium (assembly GCA_944380055.1). Taxonomy (GTDB): domain Bacteria; phylum Bacillota; class Clostridia; order Lachnospirales; family Lachnospiraceae; genus Fimimorpha. The sequence continues at coordinate 125 of CALWGN010000277.1, read as the reverse complement.
AGGAAGAATTCCTTCTGATAAGGGGTATCGATTATATGTTGATAATTTAATGGATGAGAAAGATAAAGAAGTTTCTCAAATGAAAGATTTTCTGATTCAAAAGGTAGACAGAGTAGAGTTGTTAT
>CALWGN010000276.1 GCA_944380055.1 uncultured Lachnospiraceae bacterium | reverse complement strand
AAATCTTTATTCACATAATTTTGTACACTTGGAAATTCTTCTGGATTTAATTCATAACCTAACTCTTTATTTAATACAATGGTTTTTCCATCATAATCTTTCACAATTCTTGCTTTTACGTCTTTACCACTAACTGCATCAGAAGTATCCATATGAGCAATAAATCCAATGGTTTTACATGGCTTATCTGTTGTTGCAGGAATGGTTGCATATACATAGCAATGCTCTTCTAATTGTACATTTTCTGCTCCCATTTCTTTTAGCTCTTCTACTAAAATATTAGCTAGATTTCTTTGTTTTTCTGTACTTGGTACTGTGTCTGCATTTGGATCTGACTGAGTATCTATTGCTACATACTTTAAAAATCTCTCTGTTACTGTTTTCATAATTATCCTCTTTTCTATAACATTTTTTATTCTTACATTTGATATAATTTATTGTACATCCTTTTCAAGCAAATATGTTTGAATTTGCTCTAAATAATGAAGATATGCTCCATTTCTTAAATTTACCTTATATTTCTTATCAATTTCTTCATAAGTAAAGCTTTTTCTTCCACCATTTTTTGCCCTATCCCAGAAAACCTTTATATGAGAAAGAGGTACTAAATAGGTTTCATCTTTCTGAGAATAATATAGTAAAATAAATGCTACTCCTTGCTGCTTTTCAAATTCTTCCATAAATTCCACCTGATGCTCATGAATATTTGCAATAGGAAATGTAAGACTGGCACATTCTTTGGCATCAAAACAGACAGGAATTCCTTGAACAACACCAATATAGTCTACCGTACTTTTTTGTTCAAAATAAGCAAGGGTAATATGCCTTGTAGATTGGTCAATATTAATAGGCTTTATCGGGGTAGGTACCTTTTGAATTAATGCCAATCCTCTACTTCTATAAAAATCATTGGTATGATTAATCATATCTTCTAATGTAGAACCACGAAGCCCTCTCGTATTCCATGTAGCCATTATATGTTCAATCCTTCCTTATCCATTAGCTTTTTAAAATCATTTGGTAAGGTAGCTGTAAATGTTTTTCCAGATAAATAAGAAAGCCCACCATCTAACTTTGGTATTTCTAATTCATAGGAATGAAGCATTTGACGGCTAATATTACAAGTTTTGTAGAAGTAATCATTTGCTTTTTTATTCCCATATTTTATATCCCCAATAAGCGAATGACCAATAGAGGCTAGATGAGCACGAATTTGGTGGGAACGGCCTGTAATAAGTAGTACCTTTAATAATGTAACTTGTCCATTTGTTGCAAGAGGTGTATATTCTGTTTCAATCCACTGCTCATTGTCTATTCCCTTAGCTTCTTTTGTTACCTCTACTTTATTTGTTTTTTCATCCTTTACCAAATATCCTTTTAAATGACATTTTTTATCTAACTTGCCATTAACAATACAATAATAGTATTTATGCATGGTTCTTTTCTTTAATAATGCTGACATTTCTTGTAAACCTAATAACGATTTTCCAGCTACAATAATACCACTTGTATTTCTATCCAATCGGTTACATACTGACGGCTTAAAAGAACGAAGCTGTTCTTTTGTTATTTGATTAGAATCTAATAAATAACTAATAATGTATTCTACCATAGATACATCCTTATCTTTTGCCTTCTGAGAAAGCATTCCCGCTGGCTTGTTGATAATCATAATGTTATTATCTTCATAAATAATATCTAAATTAGTGGATGCCTTTGTTATTTGTATACTAGAAAATTTTTCGATAGTTTCATCTGCTAAAAATAGCTTTATTTCATCATTATAAACTAACTTTTCAGAACCATCTGCCTTTTTTCCATTTAACGTTATATTTTTCTTACGAAGCATTTTATAAATAAAGCCCTTTCCTGCTTCATTTAAATATTTTTGCAATAGCTTATCTAAGCGTTGCCCTGCTTCATTTTCTGTTACTTTAATAATCTTCAATGTTATTCTCCTTATTATTTTCCCATGATATAAGCGAAAAAAGCCTTTGGCATAAAGTGACTTATAAAATGCAACAACTTTATAGACCATCCATAGGTAGAAATAGATTTTCTTTTTTTACTATCTTTCAATGCTTTTTCTACTACTTTTTTTGCATCTGCTAAAAATATTTTTTTAATAGGTGATAGTTGTTTATGGGTTTGTGCTACTGAGAAAAAATCTGTTTTTACAGGACCTGGACAAATGGCTGTAACAGAAATTCCTTTGTTTTTTAATTCTCCTCTAATTCCATAAGAAAAGTGTAATACAAAAGCCTTTGTTGCCGCATAAACTGTAAAGTATGGCTGTGGTAAAAAAGCAGAGCCTGATGCATATTCAATTACATAACTTCCCTTTTTCATATACGGTAATACAACATAAGTACTCCATACAAGTGGTTCACAATTTACATCAACCATTCCAGTCTGTTCTGTTACCGTTCCTTGAGAAAACGGTCCTATTATTCCATATCCTGCACAGTTGACTAATAGTATTACCTCTGGATTTTCTTGTTGTAATCTTTCTCTTAAAACTTCCCTTTTTTCCTTGTTTGTTAAATCTATAGAAAATATTCGAACATTTACATTAAACTTACTTTCTATCTCTTGTTTTAAATTTAAAAGCTTATCTTGTCGCCTTGCTACAAGCCATAATTCCTCAATTTCTTTAAATTGATTTCCTACTTGTCTTGCTGTTTCTGCTCCCATACCTGAAGAAGCACCTGTAATAATTCCAACTTTCATGACTTCACCTATATATAAATATTTTTCATTCTTCCATTCATTACGTCTACTTTATTCCAATAGTAATATTTTTTAACTGTATATTTGAACTATATATTCTTGATTTTCACTAAGTATTCTTACATTTTAAAGATTTTCCATTTTAATACTATAGAACTAGGTTATCAATGAGAATACGTCCAATTTTTAATTATAGTCGACTTTTTAAACGTAGTTACAACTGCTTTAAACATTCAATCTCTTCATTTGTTAGCTTTCGATACTGCCCTACTAATAGTTTTTCATCTAACTTTAAAGGTCCCATAGATATTCGTTTTAAATAAGTTACTGTACAGTCTAAATATTCAAACATTCGTTTTACTTGATGAAACTTTCCTTCTCGAATGGTTAAATAA
>CALWGN010000275.1 GCA_944380055.1 uncultured Lachnospiraceae bacterium | reverse complement strand
TTTTATTATAACACAGAAATATAAAAGTTCTACTTTATATAATTTCTTAAGTTTATGATGTTGAGTACAATAGATGGTTTGGAGGTTACTACACAATTAATTAATCTAGGGCGAAAATCTATTGATAAAGCAGATATGAATAAGCAGTATTTAGGATGTATAAACGAGCATGAAAAGAAGGTGGAAGATCGTATAGGAACGGTTATTAGTCAGTTAAACGATTTCTCAGCTGAGATAGTATCTATTAGAGGAAAAAGCGATGAAATAAATATTCAAGGACAGAAGTTAATTGATTTATCAAATCAGCTTTATGATAGTGGTTCAGGTATTATAAATAATAAGCTGTTTTCTTATGGTGCAGAGGTAGAAAATAAAATTCATATACTGAATTCTTTGTTTGATCCAATTTCTAGTATTGTTCAGTTTTTAGAAAATAATAATAGTAAGCAAAGTGAAGAATTTTTTAAGTATGTCTCTGTCATTTTCCAATGGGTGAATTCTGTTATGGATAATCAGAAAATAGTATATATCATCGATTTATTTGTTGATGAATGTCTTCCAGCAAATCGATTAATCAATCAGATGACAGAAATAAAGGATCAGGTAGAAAAAATTAAAAATACAATTGCAAATGAAGATATGGCAGTATTAACCAAAGATTATCAGGAGAAAATAGAACAACTGTTAGATGGAAAAGAAAAGTTTTTCATTGAGGATACCAATGAAGTGATTACAAATTTTTATGTAGACAATAATTTAGTTTACATAGCAAATGAAATTTACCAACAATATCCAAAGGATGGTGAAGACTTAAAAGAAGTAATTCACTATATTCAAAGCCAATCAGAAAATATTAAGAAAAACTTAGATATGAGTTTGCCAATTTATATGTTTCAATCATGGCAACAAGTCATCTATCTATTAGGCCAAATGCTAAAAGCAGTAGAAAACTATGGAACAAAAGAAGAGTGGAAATATATTAGCTGTGCAATTTCTATTTTAGAAGAAACTTTAGAAAATTCTCATAGGTTTTTGGAGAATAGAGAAATAGATACATTTGTTTATAGTGAACGTTTAATAGAATCAAAACCAAGTAATATAAGTGACACTGTACAAATGATAATACAAGAAACAATAAAACTATATAAGCCATATGAGAAATTAGAAATGGGAATATTATCTTACTGGAAGGAAGAAGAATGTGAAGCTTTATTTAATAGTGTGCATCAGATCATAAAACAAGTTGGAACAATGTGTTAAGTGATTAGGACATAAAAAACAGTTGATACCGACCTTAGAATTAATAGAACCTTTAAGGTTATAAATGTCAAGGTAAAAATGTACATTTTTGTTACTCATCTTCCTGTTTGATATACTCTTATAAACGATAGGATTTTCCAGTGATGTTTACTATATGAGCATGGTGCAACACGCGATCTAGGATCGCATTTGCAATGATCGGATCCCAAAATACATCATCCCAGTTATTGAAGTTGATATTTGTTGTTAAGATTGTGCTTTTCTTTTCGTAGCTCATATCAATCAGCTGGAAAAAGAGTTTGTAATCCTCTTTTTCAATGAGAAGATAGTCAAGCTAGTCAATAATCAATAACTTATATTTATTAAAGTGCTTTGGGTGATCATCCAATTGATTTTCAAGCTTTGCTTTCTTTAATTGCTGGATCAGATCATGGCACTTGATAAAGTATGTGCTCACTCTTTTTTTGCAGCAACTATTCCAATCGATACAGAAAGATGTGTTTTTCAAACACCACTTGTTCCTAAAAAAACGATACTTTCTTGGTTTTCAAAGAACCACAATGTTTCAAAATCTAAGATTTGTTTCTGTACATTTCTATTGTATCATTTATAAACGTTCCTATCGACGCTATTTTCCCCAAAGGTATCTTCTATGGAGAAAGTCAAAGAGCTAACAAAGGAACTTCATATATCAACCAGTAAGGAAATAGAAAGGAAGGTGGATGAGATGTGTAATCTAAGTGCAGGAGTTTATAATTTAGGAAGAGAAGAAGGAATTCAAACAGGTAGGGAGGATGGCATTAAAGAAAAAGCTAAGGAAGTAGTCTTTAATATGTTGTCAGAAGCGATGACAGATGAAATGATTTTAAAGTTTGTTAAAATCACAAAAAGCCAGTTAGAAGCATGGAAACTAGAGTTTAACAGCAACCATTAAAATTTCATAGGATGAAAAACTACCAGCCAGTTTAACCATTCATTTCAGATTTAAGTATTGTTCTGAGTTTGAAACAGTTTATCTGCTGGTAGTTTTTATTTTCATCGTATATCCATTGTCATATGGACATTCAAAGATAAACGTGCATCTCAGTGTTAGAAGTTTGCAAATCAGATATAATACCCCCTTTCAATTCTAAGAGTTTTGATGTAAATTTCGTTTACCTATATACTGGAAAAATTTAAAAAGAACAAAAGTTCTAAAACTATATATTTTCTTTAAATCATATGTTACAATATTAAAAAGAAGTTGTATTTTAGTGAGTATAGATACTAAAACATAAGAAAAAACAAAATTTTTACATTTGAGGGGATAAAAATGAATCGAAGCCATTTCTTTAATTACATAGAAGAAAAACTAAATAGTTTATCTTATCGAATTAAAAGCAGAGGAAAGATTAATTTATTAGATTTAAATATTTATTCAGAAACATTTTTTGCTGAATTGGTTAATCTGTTGTTAGATTGTGAATTGAAAAATATGAATAGCATAAAACAGAATACAGAAGGAATTGATTTGGTTGATGAAAAAAATAAAATAATTGCACAGGTATCATCAACATGTACAAAACAGAAGATAGAACGTTCATTGGAGAAAAAAATATTTATGCAATATCCAGATTTTTCATTTAAATTTATTGCCATTGTTGGAGAGGCAGATAAATTAAGAACGAGTACCTTTACAAATCCTTATAGCGTATCTTTTTCTCCTAAAGAAGATATTTATGATGTAAAAAAATTATTAAATATCATTTTGAATTTAAGTATTGATAAGCAAAAAAAGGTATATGAATTTATTAAAAAGGAATTAGGAAGTGACATAGATATAGTTAAGATGGATTCTAATTTGGCAACTATTATAAATATTTTATCACTAGAAGATTTATCAGGTACAGTGGATTCATCAGAGATAAATCCTTTTGAAATATCAAGAAAAATTGAATTTAATCATTTATTTGGGGTAGAGTTTGTAATTGATGATTATAAGGTTTATTATAGTAAATTAGATGAAAAGTATAAAGAATTTGATAGACAGGGTGCAAATAAAAGTCTTTCAGTATTATCGGTTATACGAGGACAGTATTGTAGGTTACTAAGAGAAAAAGAAAGTGCAGAGGATATATTTTTTTCACTTATAGATGCTATAATTCAAATTATAAAAAATAGTAGAAACTATGTAGAGATTCCATATGAAGAATTAGAGATGTGTGTATCGATATTGGTAGTGGACGCATTTATTCGTTGTAAAATATTCAAAAATCCGGAGGGCTATAATTATGTTATTACCAGATAATATACATCCAGAATTAAGTTTATATTATAATGGAGCAGTCGTTCTTAAAGAATTGAGAAAGCACAAAAAACAATCTATGATAGATCTATATCATAATGTGAAAATGAAGAATAATATGTCATTTTCTACATTTATCTTATGTCTTGATTGGCTGTATTTAATAGATAGTGCTAAAGTTAGTGAAGAGGGGGACGTTGAACTATGTTTATTAAAAGACTTATAATATCAGGAAATTCTGGTATAATAAGAGATATTTCATTTAAGGAAG
>CALWGN010000274.1 GCA_944380055.1 uncultured Lachnospiraceae bacterium | reverse complement strand
AATTGTATCTCCTTCTTTTATTCCAGAGTTTTGGTATGGCTGCTTACCAGAAATTTCACTCATTCCAACAACTAATATTCCCTTAGTATAAAGTTTTAGCCCAATTGTTCCACCAATAGGTACTACTTTAGTTTTTGGTATTACATTAACTGTCATATCTTTTAGAGAAATAGAATTAAATAAGTTTAATTCTAAATTTATTTTCCCAGTCTTTTCCTCTAAAGCTTGGTCTATATTGCTCGATGTCTGCATAATTGTGCTATTATCTTTTTTCTTAATAGAAAGTCCTAAAATAGTTTTAAAATTGATTTTTTCACCCTCAAATAAAATTATATTAGATGGTATACACTCAATATTACAAATATAAATATATACAATTAAAAAAATGATTATGATAATTGTTTTTATAAATTTGCTCATATAAATCTCCTATATTTATCATAACCATTTTTCTAATTTTTAATCTTTTAAAATTTTCTTTGCTATTTTTTGGCAGTTTTCAAAAATTTGTTGTTCATTTATTCCAATTATTTTTTTATCCTCCATTACTATTTTCCCATTAATAATCGTAGTATTAACATTATTTCCTTTTACATTATACACTATATTAGAAATAATATCATTAATTGGTTGATTTATTTCGTTTTCTAAATCTAAAATTATTATATCTGCTGTTTTGCCTATTTCTATACAACCTATTTTTTCTTCAAGTCCAACTGCTTTTGAGCCATTTATTGTCGCCATTTTTAAAACTTGGTATGCATCTATAATTTCTGGATTTTCTTGGTATCCTTGTTGTAGTAAACATGCATACTTCATAGTTTCAAACATGTCTAAATTACATCCACTTCCTTGTCCATCTGTTCCTAATGCAATATTAATTCCATGTTTTAGCATCTGGCTAATTGGTGCAATTCCGCAGCCTAGTTTTAAATTACTAATAGGACAATGTATTACACTAGAATTTGTTTCTTTAATAGCTTCTATTTCTTTTGAAGTTAGTTTTACACAATGTGCCAAAGTATTTTTTGTTTCAGAAAAATATTTTATAAGCAATTCTGCTGGCATTAATTTATGCATTTTTTTAATATCTTCTACTTCTGATGTATTTTCGCAAAAATGCATATGAACTGTAACATTATTTCGTTTTGCAATTTCAGTTGCTTGCTCTATGGCTTTATTCGATGCTGTATATAGTCCATGGATTCCTACATTTATAGTTATATTTGAATATTTATTCTGGTAGCAAAATAGTTCTTCTAATTCTTTTTTCCTTTGTTCTAATTCATTGTCTGTGTCCATAATTACTCTGGTTACTTGCATTCTAAGTCCGGTATCTAATCCTGCTTTAATAATACTTTCTGTTTTAAAATAGTGGTCTTGTACAGTAGTAGTTCCCGTTTTAATTGCTTCAATACACGATAACATTGTTGCATTATATATATCATTTTTAGTTAGTTTTTCTTCTGCAGGCCAAATTTTTTTCTTTAGCCAATTTTGCAGTGTGTATCCTTCTAGAGTATCTCTAAAAATGCTCATTGGCAAATGAGTATGAACATTAATTAAACCTGGCATTACTACTTTTCCGTGTAGCTTCAATTTCTTTATCTACTTTTTCTGTTATATCTTTTTCAATTTTTATTATTTTATTATCTTTTATTAAAATATCTATATTAAATAATATTTTGTCCATTTTATTAGACATTGAAATTAAATTAGCATTTTTTATTAAAATTTTCATTTTTTAAATCCTTATTTTATTAATAATGTAACATATTTCTTTCTCTTGCTAGAGCATTATTTAATGCTTGTATTTTTGTATCTGTTAAATTTGTTTCTTTGTCATAGTTACGGTTTACGATGCAATTATAACAAGGTAAATTTGTATGTTTATAGTAATATAGCATTTCTTCGTTTGATATTTCTAATGAACTAGCTTCAAAATCCACTTTTCTATATCCAACTATATTTGTTCCAGTTAAGCGTGGGCAATCAATCATATGATATTGTGCATTTCCCTCATCTAAGTTTATAAAACATAAATTATCTTTTGTTGAATAATCTGTATTTTCTGTGTTAGCAACTGTTACATAATTATTATATATTTTAAATCCTGTTGGAAGTCCTTGCATAAATGCTGTAACAGAAATGTTTGTTGCAATTCTCTCCCACTCTTCATCTGTTAGAATAGGCACTTTAAAATTGTAGTCAATATTAAGTGCAGTTGAATGTCTATTGTAATTTGCAATAGATGTTCTTAGTTCCTCTTGAATAATAACTTTAATTACATCTCTTTTATGCATACTAAAAATAGAATATTCATCTTCGAACCTATTGTCTTGTGCATCAAATATAAAAATTGGTTTTGTGCTTCCTGTGTGTATTCCATATTTATTTGCAATTTCTGTATAATCTTTTCCAGCAATTATAATATCTTGTATTGTTATACTATATAATTTTTCCTTTACCCAATTTGTAAATTCTCTTGCACTAGATTCATACTGGTTTGCGTTTGTATCTAAAAGGTCTAAATCTTCTCCTGTATATACTTTTTGTCCTTTCCTATATACAAACCATTTATCTAATATTGGTTCATAATATCTTTTTTCTCCTCCAGTATAAACATAATTATATTCTTCTAATCTACCATCTATTAATAAGTTTTCTTTTAGACTTTCTTCTGTAGTTAATGTTTCATCTTCTATTAAATAGCCTGAACGATTAACATATTCACCACCAACTGTTCCAATAATTGTTATATAATTGTCTAATGTATAGCTTACAACAATATCTGTAGTTCCTTTTTTATACCTAGCTGAATATGTAATATATGGTTTTAACATATGATCATATTCACTTGTTTTTTCATTATAGGTTGGTGAGTATATATAAAATCCATCATATAGTGTATAAATAAGTGCAGGAATATATGGTTTTACATAATTTTCTCCATATCCACCTATTCCTAAGGCAGTTGTTAGGCTTGTTATAAATGCTTGGTTTGAAGCTTCAATATCTCTTTTGCTAGAAGCTTCGTGAATAGAAAAAGCATTATTTCTTGTATTAATATTATAAGCTTTAACTGCATCATATACTGCTTCTGTTAGTTTGGCATCATAGTATGCTTGTAATTTAATTGTATCAATTTGCATATTATTGTAAGCAGACAAAACCAATATAATTGGCATAATGATAATTATAAATATAATAGTTAAATTTTGTAGTTTCATTTTTGCCTCCATTTAAATAAATAGCAAAATTTTATTTTTAGTTATTATTTTTATTCTTAATTAGATAAAAAAGAGCGTTTTTGTTACGCCCCCATTTATGTTATTTTATATATTTCTTATTTACCATTAGCAGTAATCATTGCCGAGTCTTGACCTGCAATTTGATAAGATGTATTTCCTGTTACAGCATAGAAAAAATTCTTTAGCATTTGGGAAATTGTTGTATTTGTATTTTTTGCTGTTACAGAAATAATATCTCCTTCTTTTAAAATGTATTTTCCTTTTGAATTGAGTATGTCTTCCATTTGAGAAGTATACACAGAATAGTATACGTTTTCACCAATTTTACTAGAAGATGCTTGACCTACTTTACTACTTAAATTTTCATCTAGTATTTTTAATTCTACTTCTACATCAAATGTATTTCCTGTAGCATTTAGTGTTTGCAAATAGTCACTATATGCACTTTGTGTAACTACTCCGAGCTGCTCTTACATTATCTACAAATTCGCTTGTGGCTGATTGCACGCTTAGGCTTGCTACATCATCTGTTCTTTCAGATAACGCCATCATTGGAAATACAAACATCAATGTTGCTGCTAAAAATATTGCAATTACTGTTATTAATGTTTCACTCATCTTCTAATCCTCCTTTTAATTTATTAGTTGGTATGTTATTCTTATTTTAGTATTTGTATTAACAGCTTCAAATGTTTCTCCTGTTTCTGTTTCGTATACATCTCCTCTATATAGTTCTTCACTATATGTCTCTAGAAATGTTCTATCCTGGTATTTTTCTACTAGTTTTTTCATTTCTTCTTCTAGTCTTTGTCTACTTTGTCAGGGTGTTCTATTAGCCTCTTGGTCTTCTAGTATGTCAAATACTACAATTGTTTCTCCATTTTCCTTTTTTATTTCTACACTATAGTTTTCATTATAGTCAATGTATCTTGCAACTAAAGGTAAAATTGTTTCTATTCCTACTATTTTAGTTTTACCCTCGCTTTCTTCTAAGTATTCTTCAAAGTTAGTGTTATCTGTTAGTTGCATTATAAATTCAGAAGTTGCTTGGGCTTGTGAAAATACAGTAAATGCAATTGTAATAGCTATTACAAATACAATTACTGCAAAAGCTGTTTTTAAAGCATCCACCATATTTTCCATAATTGCCTCCTAAAATTGAAAGTTATTTATATGTTATTTTTGACACAAGTCCATTATTATCATATTCAATTTTTACTGTATAGGTTTTTCCATCTACAATTGCTGAACGTAATGCTGATAAATCTGCTGATGAACTTTTTTCATTTACTGTTACCACAAGACCATCTTCATTTTGTGCATTACTAGTAATAACAGTTGAAATTAGAGTTTTTATATTAGATCCTCTTTGGCTTCCTTCGTAATTTTCAAATTTACCATTAAACATATTTTTTGACATTTCATCCATTCTATCACCAGCATCAGTAACAGGTTTGATAGCTGAATTGTAAATCATCATTCCTATTCCTATTAGTAAAATTGAAATTAGTATAGCTCCTGCTATAATTAGGGCTTTTGAAGCATTCTCCATAATTAAATATCCTCCTTAGTATTATTTTTTATTTTGTTGATTCTTTATAGAATCAAAATTTAATGACTATTCTTTAGTTTGTATAAAGTGAATATTGCTAATTCTACCTGTTAGTTTATGATATTGAACAATGTCTGATTGAAACCTGCTAGAATTAAATAATTCTATAAAACGCTCTACGTCATTGTTAAAAATGGTTTCCATGTCGTATGTTAAATCATTAGCTAACATTTGGATAGTAATTTTTATACTAAATTTATCGTCTGGAATGTATTTTCCGTTTTCATCTTTTAAAACTTTATATTTTTCGTTATTATCAACTGCTTTGTTTATTAAAGTTGCTAAATCTGTTCCATAAATTTCGTTTCCGAATGTATTGTTCATATTGTACATTTATTTGTTGTAATTGTTTATTTTGTGCTTGAACATTCATTAAGTAAATACATAAAATTGCTATTACAATAATAAATATTGCTAGTCCAATTATTAATACTTTTTTCATTATTGTAACCCTTTCTTTTATTATAATTGTTTTTTTTACAATATGCAACTATTTTCTATTACTTTTTTATATATAGTTATTAATTGTTTATGGTTATTTCTGATAGTCTTCTTTTTACTTGTCCATTGAAGTCAACACATCCTTTAGGGTATATAATATCTAATGTGTTATAGTTTACAATATATATTTCATCATCTTTTAGTTTTATTCCTTCTAAACCAATATTGTTTAGTATTTCTTGATTATAAATATAAAAGTTTTCATCTTCTAGTTCTTCTTCTGTTAATGCTTCTCCTGCTATTTCGTATTTGTTTGGTACATCTTTTAATTTTTCTCCAATAAATCTTGTTTTATCACCATCAAAATTTGTTTTTTCACTAATTACTTTTACTTTAGTTTGTATTAACTTCATATTTGTAAATATTAACTGGAATTCAGAATTTTCTACTATATTGTTAAAATAACCTACTGAAATTGCAAGTATTGACATAATTGCAATTGTTATAATTAAAATTATTAAACTTATACCTTTTTTTTCTTTCATTATTCATTTACTCCACTTTAATAAGCCATTTCTGATAGTCCACATTTCCTGCAACGTTTTCTAACTACACTTCCGGTAGGATAAATATGTCCAGCTATGACCAGTTTTTCCTATTGTTTGTGATTCAGTATAGCCACATCTGCTACAGCTTCTCGTTCTTCTTCCATTTCTTGTACATGTTGCCCTTACTGCTGTTCTCCAGCTTCCCATTGAATGTCCTAAAGCTCCAATAGTACCAGTTTGGTAATATCCACAGTTCCTTGTACAATCTCTTCTATTTGTTCCTGAACTAGTACATGTTGCACCCCTTGTTGTATACCAATTTCCCATTGAATGTCCTAAAGGATTTCCTGTTGTTTTTCTACAATAAGAGCATGTTTGTGGAATTGTACAAGTAGCTGCTACCCATTTATGTGCATCTGGTCTTGCTACATTTTTTCTTTCATTTTGGCTACATAATGAACATAGTCTTTCTTGTATTTCGTTCATAACGCATGTTCCTGCCCTTATAATTTGCCAATCTTTCCATACATGGTTTCCACGTTCTTCGCTAAAACATCTTTGGCATGTTCTTTTGTGTGTTTGGCCATTTATTGTTATCCAGTTTCCCCATTCATGTGCTTTAGTTTCAACATTAGAACATTTTTGGCAATTCCTAGAGTGTGTTCCATTTCCATTGTCCCTATATGCTGTATAATCATGTGGCTCATCTCTTGTTGAAGCACATATTGAACATGTTTTTTTATGTGTGTTGCCATTATCTGTATAGTCCTTCCATGGGTGAAGTTGTGTTTGAATTTGCTGGCATTTTCTACATGTTCTTTGATGATTTGTGTCATCTAAATAACTCCATTCAGTCCATACGTGGTAGCAAGTTGTTGCTATTTCTTCATCTATTGGTAACGCTCCTCCTGTACTTCTCCACGACATTTTACTAATTCTTCCATTATTATCGTTATATTCTACAGATATAAACTTGTATTTGGGGTCATTATCTACTCCCGCTTGCTCCATAATAACTGCTTTCCAGTCTTGGCTTACATTAAGAGTATCTATTATTTTGTTATCTATAATTACTTGTATTTGGTTTTCATCAACCCCTACATTTTTTGTATTGTTTTCTTTTACTAAGTTAATTATGCTTACCATTTCTTGTGGTGTTAAATCTTTTGCATAAATTAAAAATTTATTATTTAGTTTGTTTAGTTCATCTTGTGACAATTTATCAGAATAGCTACTAGATAATATAGAAGCATTGTTAAATATGTATACTCCCAATGAAATAATTAATATTGCAATTAAAATTCCACCTGCTATAATTAATGCTTTTGAT
>CALWGN010000273.1 GCA_944380055.1 uncultured Lachnospiraceae bacterium | reverse complement strand
CAGAGCTTGGTTTATTTTTCGGCCAGATAAATTTTAATTGAGGGCGTGAATAAAACATATGATAATAAAACATAAAACTATAATCATGGATATGGTAGTATTATTACATATGCATCTAAAGTTGACGAAAGAGGAAATATAGAATATGTTCAGTCTAGCTTTGACCAAAAAGACGAAAAGATAAAAATTACACAACCTAGAATATATTTTGGGTTAGAAACAAATTCAGCAATCGCAGTAAATGCAGAAGGAAAAACAGAATTTGACTATCCTACTAGTACATCTACAAATACTGAAAACAACTATGACGGCAAAGCAGGATTAAACTTAAATTTTTTGGACAGATTAGCACTAGGAATATCAACTAATAATCTTAGCCTTGCCTTTTCAAGCAATATTACAGATGAAAGCAAAATTATAGTTAATAGAAATATAATAGACCGTGCAAAAAAAATTATGCCATATCTACTATATGATGATGAACCATATTTAGTAATTACAGAAGATGGACGACAGGTATGGGTATTAGATGCTTATACAACAAGTGATAGATACCCATATTCTCAGGATACATCTATAGAAGTTAATGGAACAAAAACAAAAATAAATTATATAAGAAATTCTGTTAAAGTATTAATTGACAGCTATGACGGAACCGTTACATTCTACATAACTGATAGAACAGACCCAATTGTAATGGCTTATAGGAATATTTATCCAACATTATTTGTAGAAAAAGAAGAGCAAATACCACAAGATATTTCAAACCATTTTGTATATCCTAAATTTTTATACGATATTCAAGCTAAAATGTATGAAAGATATCATAAAGTACAAACAGAAGTATTGTACAGAAATGATGATTTGTGGGAAGTGGCAAAAGCAAATACCACAAAAGTTACAACTGGAGTTGGAACATCTATGGAAAGTTATTATACTATGCTAAAAACACTAGATTCAGACAAAGCGCAATTAGGCCTAGTAATTCCATATACAGCTTATGGAAAACAAAACATTATTTCTTATTTAGTGGGTACTTATAATAACACGGAAATGAAATTGAAATTATATAAATTTAACTCGTCCGAAAATATTTTAAGCCCTGCACAACTAGACAAACAATTAGAAGAAGACGAAACAATATCTACAGTTATTAACAGCTTAAACACGCCGGGAACTAAACTAATAAAAAATATGCTTGTAGTACCAATTGATGATAAACTTTTGTATGTAGAACCTATTTACCAGGTGTATACTAATGAATCTGTAGTACCTGTAATTAAAAAAATTGTAGTTGCCTCAGGAAATAAAGTAGCAATTGGAGACAACCTTGAAGAAGCAATAGAAAATTTACTTTCAAAATCTGCTGTTAATATAGAAGTAGAAAATACAGATACTCAGGAAGGACTAATTAATGAAATTATAAAAGCTAACAACAACTTAAATGAATCAAGTAAAAATAATGACTGGGAAATGATGGGACAAGATATACGGAAGATTGCAGGAACTAATAAAAATGCTAGAAGAACTAACAAAACAAGATGACGATAATAATATAGTGGAAAATAATACAATTTATACAAATAAAATAGAAAATAGTATAAACTAGTAGAATATGAAGAAAATAAAACTAATGCATCTGCATTAGTTTTATTTTTAATATTTATGTGCCATGTATAAGGGGAGAACAATGTTTAAAATAAGAAAAAAGAAGAATGTTTTAAATGAAAAATTAGATAGAATAAATGAATTGCTAACAAAATCAAAACTAGAAGAAATAAGTAACATTATTGGAAACAAAAAACAAATATTAATTAGAAATTTTTTAGCAGGAATTTCAAAAGGCGTAGGAATTGGAATTGGTTTTACAATTATAACTGCTATTTTAATTATAATATTACAACAAATTGTAAAATTAAATATACCAATTATTGGACAATTTGTTTCTGACATTATAGATATTGTAGAACAAACAAAGTGAAATTAAGTATATAAATAAAATTTCCATAAAAAGATTGACACAAGATTAAATAAAAAATATAATCTAAATATAATTTTAATATATATTATTATAGGAGAATAAACATGAACTTAGCTAATAAATTAACTATTTTTAGAATTATATTAGTGCCAATTATGGTAATAATACCTTTCTTTGGTATAAAAGGAGACTTTTTAGGTATACCAATTACATGGCTAATTGTAGATTTTATTTTTATAATTGCATCTATTACAGATAAACTAGATGGTTACATAGCAAGGAAAAATAATGAAATTACTACTTTTGGAAAATTTGCAGATCCATTAGCAGATAAAATACTTGTACTTGCAGCAATGATTATACTAGTGGAAGCAGTAAAATTACCAGCCTGGATACCGATTATTGTTGTAGCACGCGAATTTATTGTATCTGGGTACAGACTAATTGCAGTAGAAAAAGGAGGAAAAGTAATAGCTGCTAGTTTTTGGGGCAAACTAAAAACAGCCACACAGATGACAGCTATTATTCTAGCATTTGTTGATATTAATCCTTTTGGGGCAATATTTTATGGGACATTGCAAGGACCTGCTTTTGCAATTAATTTATTAACAACAGCTTTAATGATAATTTCTACTCTTGCAACAATTTTTTCTGGTTATGATTATTTAAAAAATGGCAAAGAATTATTTAAATAATAAATCCAATGGAGGTTATGATGAAAGAAGAAGCGGCTAAAAAACGAATAGAGGAATTACATAAAATAACAGCTTATCATGCCAAAAAATATTATGATGATGACAAACCAGAAATTAGTGATTTTGAATATGATATGCTTATGAATGAATTAAAAAACCTGGAAAAACA
Organism: uncultured Lachnospiraceae bacterium; assembly: GCA_944380055.1. GTDB lineage: Bacteria > Bacillota > Clostridia > Lachnospirales > Lachnospiraceae > Fimimorpha. Next base: position 1,583 of record CALWGN010000273.1, on the reverse strand, counting down.
ATTTCCAAATCTTGTTACAAAAGATTCACTTACACAAAAAGTAGGAGGAACTGTAAAAGAGGGCTTTGAAAAAGTAACACATGAGGTTCCACTACAAAGTTTGCAAGATGTTTTTGATTTTGAGGATTTAAGAAGCTTTGATGAAAGAATGAAAGAATATTCAAACCAATATAATTTACCATTAGAATATGTTGTTGAAACAAAAATTGATGGACTTTCAGCAGCATTAGAGTACAAAGATGGACAACTTGTTAGAGGGGCAACCAGAGGAAACGGAATTATTGGAGAAGATGTTACAGATAACTTAAAAACTATATATAGTATTCCTAAAAAATTAAAAGAACCAATTGATATTACAGTTAGAGGAGAAGTTTTTATTTCCAAAATTAATTTTGAAAAATTAAATGCAGAAAGGGAAATACTAGAAGAGCCTCTTTTTGCAAATGCTCGTAACGCTGCAGCTGGTTCATTACGCCAGTTAGACAATTCTATTGTAGCTAAAAGACCATTAGATATTTATATATTTAATGTACAAAAATGCACATCAATTCCATTTACCTCTCATTATGAAAGCCTTATTTTCTTGGAAAAAATGGGATTTAATGTTATTCCTGTTAAAGCACTTTGCAACAACATAGAAAAAGTAATAGAGGAAATAAAAAAAATAGGCGAGCAAAGAGAAAACTTACCATTTAATATTGATGGAGCAGTTGTTAAGATTGATAATTTAGAACTAAGAGAAAAAATAGGAAGTACTTCTAAGGTGCCACGATGGGCAATTGCATACAAATATCCACCAGAAAAAAAAGAAACAATTTTGAAAGATATTATTTGTCAAGTAGGAAGAACTGGTGCAATAACACCAATGGCAATACTAGAACCTGTAAGAGTTGCTGGCTCTATTATTTCTAAAACAACTCTTCATAATGAAGATTTTATAAAAGAAAAAGACTTAAAAATAGGAGACACTGTTGTTATTCAAAAAGCAGGGGATGTTATACCAGAAATTGTTGAAGTAGTAAAGAAAAAAAGAACTGGGGAAGAAAAAGAATTTATTATGCCAGATACTTGCCCAGTATGTGGTGGACCAGCAATACGTGAAGCAGGAGAAGCAGTTAGAAGATGTATTGGTATAGAGTGTAAAGCAGTACAACTAAGGAACATTGTGCATTTTGCATCTAAAGAAGGTATGGATATTACAGGACTAGGAATTTCCATTATAGAACGATTAATAGAAAAAGGCTTAATAAATGATATTGCAGACATATATAATTTAACAACAAAAGATGTCGCATCTTTAAAAAAGAATGGACAAAAATTTGCCGCCAATTTAATAGAAGCAATAGAGAAAAGTAAGACTAATGATTTAACTAAACTTATAAATGCCTTTGGAATTAGACATACTGGAAGTACAACTTCGAAGTTATTAGCTAAAAAATACAAAACAATGAATAAACTAATGAATGCTACATATGAAGAACTTAGTTTAATTGAAGACATTGGACCTGTTATAGCAAATAGTATTTATAATTTTTTTAAGCAATAACAAACGAAAGACCTAATAAAAAAATTGATAAAATCTG
>CALWGN010000272.1 GCA_944380055.1 uncultured Lachnospiraceae bacterium | reverse complement strand
TGGAATGATGGATACAATTTTAAATTTAGGTTTAAACGACCAAGTATTAAAAACAATCGCATCAAAAAATGAAAGATTTGCATATGACAGTTATAGAAGATTTATTCAAATGTTTTCTGATGTTGTTATGGAAATACCAAAACCTTTATTTGAAAAAGCAATTGATGAAATGAAAGAGAAAAAAGGTGTTAAACTAGATACTGAACTAACAGCTTCAGACTTAAAAGAGTTAGTTTCTACTTTTAAAGGAATTTATAAAACACAAAAAGGTGAAGAATTTCCACAAGACTCTAGAGTACAACTAATGGAAGCTGTAAAGGCAGTATTTAGAAGTTGGAACAATGCAAGAGCAATTACTTATAGAAGATTAAACGACATCCCAGGCAGTTGGGGAACAGCAGTAAATGTACAAGAAATGGTTTTTGGAAACATGGGAGACGATTGTGGTACAGGCGTTGCTTTTACAAGAAATCCAGCAACAGGAGAAAACAAAATATTTGGAGAATATTTAATGAATGCACAAGGAGAAGATGTTGTTGCAGGAATTAGAACCCCACAACACATTGAAACTCTTGAAAAAGTAAACCCAGAAGCTTATAAACAATTTGTAGAATGTGCACACAAACTAGAGAATCATTTTAAAGATATGCAAGATATGGAATTTACAATTGAAGCAGGAAAATTATTCTTCTTACAAACAAGAAATGGAAAAAGAACAGCAAATGCTGCATTAAAAATAGCAGTTGACTTAGTTGAAGAAGGCATGATTGATGAAAAAGAAGCTGTTTTAAGAGTTGAACCAAATCAATTAGACCAATTGTTACATCCAAATTTTGATGCATCAGCATTAAAAGCTGCAAAAATAGTTGCAAAAGGATTAGCTGCTTCACCAGGAGCTGCTGCAGGAAAAGTTGTATTTACAGCAGACAGAGCTGTTGAATTACATAATGCTGGAGAAAAAGAATTAGTTTTAGTTAGACTAGAAACTTCTCCAGAAGATATTGAAGGAATGAATGTTTGTAAAGGTGTATTAACAGTAAGAGGCGGTATGACATCACATGCAGCCGTTGTTGCACGTGGTATGGGGACATGCTGTGTAGCCGGTTGCGGAGAAATTACAGTTAATGAAGAGGAAAAATATTTTATATTACCAGATGGAAGAAAAGTAACAGAAGGAGAATATATTTCTTTGGATGGATCTACTGGTAATGTATATGGAGAAAAAATTCCAACAGTTGACGCATCTGTAACTGGAAACTTTGCAAAATTAATGGGATGGGCTGATCAATATAGACAACTAGAAGTAAGAACAAATGCAGATACACCAAAAGATGCAAAACAAGCATACAATTTTGGTGCACAAGGTATAGGTCTTTGTAGAACAGAGCATATGTTCTTTGCACCAGATAGAATTGCAGCAATTCGTGAAATGATTGTATCAAAAACACCTGAACAAAGAGCAAAAGCATTAGCAAAAATTCTTCCAATGCAAAGAGGAGATTTTGAAGGATTATATAGAGAAATGAAAGGATACCCAGTAACAATTCGTTTCTTAGATCCACCATTACATGAGTTCTTACCACACGAAGATGAAGACATTAAAACTTTAGCAAAAGAAATGGGATTAACATTTGAAGAACTAAAAAATGTAGTAGAAGGATTACATGAATTTAATCCAATGGTGGGACACCGTGGATGCCGTTTAGCTGTTACTTTCCCAGAAATTGCAGAAATGCAAACAAGAGCTGTTATTGAAGCTGCTATAAATGTAAATAAAGAAGGAATGAATGTAACTCCAGAAATCATGATTCCACTTGTTGGAGAAGTAAAAGAATTAAAATATGTTAAAGACATAGTAACAAAAACAGCAGACAAAGTAATTGCAGAAGCTGGAGTAAAACTTGATTACCATGTAGGAACTATGATTGAAATCCCAAGGGCAGCACTAACTGCTGACGAGATTGCAGAAGAAGCTGAATTCTTCTCATTTGGAACAAATGACTTAACACAAATGACATTTGGATTCAGCCGTGATGATGCAGGTAAATTTTTAGGTGACTATTACGAAAAGAAAATTTATGAATCAGACCCATTTGTAAAATTAGATCAAGTTGGAGTTGGAAAATTAGTTAAAATGGCTGCTGAATTAGGAAGAAAGACAAGACCAAATATCCACTTGGGAATCTGTGGAGAACATGGTGGAAACCCAGCAACAGTTGAATTCTGCCATAATATTGGATTAACTTATGTATCTTGTTCACCATTTAGAGTACCAATAGCAAGATTAGCTGCTGCTCAAGCCGCAATTAAAAATCCAAGAAAATAAAATATAATAAATATAAATATTCCCTCATTAGTATACTGAGGGAATATTTATATATTTTAGGAAAACAATAACAAAACATTGAAAATTCACCTAAAAATCTAAAAAACCTATTGACATCAACAATATTAGCAAATATAATACAGATAATGAAAAAAAGCGACTTTGACATGTTTCTCATTAAAACTAAAACTTTTACAGTATAATTCATCAGGAGGTAACGTAAATCTTTATGAGCAGTAATAATTTTTTTCAGACCTTTAATATAAGCTTAAAAAATAGTTCTGATGAAGAATTAGCAGAACTTGCAAATCATGGAAACCAAGAAGCATTAGAACTTCTATTGAAACGCTATAAAGAACTTGTAAATATGAAAATTAGCAAGTACTTTATAGTTGGTGCAGAAAAAGAAGATATTTTCCAAGAAGGAATGATAGGATTATTTAAAGCTATTAAAAATTATAATAATGAGAAAGAAAGTTCATTTAAATCTTTTGCTAATCTTTGCATTGAAAGACAATTAATTACTGCAATAAAAACATC
>CALWGN010000271.1 GCA_944380055.1 uncultured Lachnospiraceae bacterium | reverse complement strand
TTTACATTAAAAGATGCTTTAGCACAAGTTGATACACCTAATTTAACTGTAAGAATTAACTCATATGGTGGAGATGTATCAGAAGGTTTAGCAATTTATAGCTTATTATCCGAGTTTAAAGGGCATTTAAAAACAATAGTAGATGGATTTGCTTGTAGTGCTGCCAGTGTTATTTTTATGGCAGGACAAGAAAGAGTAGTACCAGAGAACGGGCTACTAATGATACACAACGCATGGACAGAAGCAAGAGGAGATTCTAATACTATGAAAAAAGTGGCAGAAGACCTTGAAAAAATCACACAACCATCTTTAAATATCTATACAAGTAAAACTAAATTAACAGAAGAAGAAATTAAAGAAAAGATGGATAGAGAAGAATGGATAACTTCGCAAGAAGCTTATGAGTGGGGATTTTCAACCACACAAGAAAGAAAAAATGAATATATGCAAGCATTAGAAGCTGATTTTGTTCATGACTTAGTTATGAGAAACAAGGATCTTCAAAAACAACTTGAAGATTTGCAATCAGAAAAAATGCAAGAATTATTAGTAACACCAGAACAACAAGAATTAAACATAAAAGAAATTGTTAAAGAAACAGTAGAAGAAATGACAAAGCAAATAGACGAAGGTTTATTAAAAGGTAATGCAAAAGAGCAACCTACAGGATTATTATTTCAAAACAAGGTTAAAGAAGACTCGTGGGAGTCTTTTTTTAATACAAAAAATTAAGAAAAGGAAGGTAAAAAAGATGAAATTTAATGAAAAGAAAATTGAAGATTTAATCAAAGAATTAAATGATGCTCCAGCAGAGCAAAAATCAGAAAAAATAGTTGAAACTATTCAAAGCATTGTAGATGAAAATTACGCAGAAGTAATTAATCAATATCAAAGAGAATTTGAAGAGTATTCAGCTTCAAAAGAAAATGACAAAAAATTCGGATTACGTTCATTAACAGCAGAGGAAAAACAATGGATTGATAGAGCCATTAAACAAGAAGACACAAGTAGTTTAACAGGTAATGAAATTGATTATCTACCAGAAACTACAGTAAGTTATATTTTCGAAGATTTAAAAACAGCACATCCTTTATTTCAATATATTGATTGGGCTCCAGCAGGTGTGCAAAAATGGTTTTTGTCTGAGAGAAGTGGAAAAGCTACTTGGGGTAAATTAACAAGAGCAATTATTGACCAAATTGAAGCTGGAATCAAAACATTAGATTTAGAAGTAAATTCTTTATCTGCATTTATGTTTGTTCCAAAAGCAATTATTAACATGGGATACAAATGGATAGATAGATTTGTAAGAACTGTTTTATTAGAAGTAAATGAAGAAGGACTTGAAACAGGAATTATTGCTGGAAACGGTAATGATGCTCCAATTGGATTATTAAAAGACTTAGAGGGTTCAGTACAAAGTGGTGTTTATCCAGATAAAACTCCTGTTGCAATAACAGACTTAGGACCAGATAGCTTTGGAAAATCAGTATTACCAACTCTAAACAGGGAAGGAAAAAGAAATATAGATACTATAGTTATTATAGCAAATCAAAATGAAATTGATACAAAAATTTATAAAGCAACACATGTATTAGGTTTCAATGGTTATGTAAAAGCAGATAATTATAAAAACTTTGTATATGTTGCAAGTCCAGATGTACCTGAAAATAAAGCAATAGCATATATACCAAATAAATATACAGCAGGTATTTCAAGAATGGGTATTGATTATAGTGACCATTATAAATTCCTAGAACAATTAAGAACATATACAGTATTAACATATGGAAATGGAAGATTAAAATCAAACGACGATGCAGTTGTTTTAGATATAACAAACTTAGAGCCATTAAAGCCAGTTGTAATAACCGAAGCAACAGTAAATGGAACAGTAACAACAGAATCTGCAGATGTAGAAGGAGCTTAAGAATAGGCTCCTCAAATATTTTTAAGGAGGTAGAAGAAAAATGGAAGAAAAATACGTAGTTGTTTATAAAGCTTTTAAAGATTTTGAGGATAATGATTATTTATATAAAAAAGGTGATACATATACTAGTGAAGGTCTAAAACCAAGTAAATCAAGAATAAAAGAATTATCTTCAAAGAAAAACAAAATCGGAGAAGTTCTTATTGAAGCAGTAAAAGTTGCAAAAGAAGATAAAGAATAGAGGTGTATTATGAACGATACACAGATAAACGATTTAATAACCGAAATAAGGAGAGAGCAACACATATCTCCTTTTGAAGAGGATGAGGTACTACAAGGTTATATAAAAGAAGCAGAATATGATATTAACGAAAGCTCAGGAGCTAAAATTAATTATGAAGAAGATTTAAAAGCAAGGAGTCTATTAAAAAATTATGTGTTATATTCTAGATTTAGCCGATTAGCTGAATTTAAGCAATTATACGCGGGTGAATATGCTAACTTACAAGCAGAATATTACAAACCTTCCGACGTACAATGATGGAAGATTTAGACTCTTTGAAATAAAACAAACCGAAACAGATTTTCCGATTGAATATATAAAAGATACTGGAAAAGATATATGGTTTGAAGAATTATCAATTACAGACAAATTAAAATTTGAAGCAGAAGAAAGAAAGAAAAATATAACCTATAAACTTAGAATACCTCAAACAAAAGAGATTACTTCTTTACATGTTGTTAAAATTGGAGACACATATCATAAAGTTTTTAATGCATACCACTTTACGAATAATGACGGATATAAGCAAACAGATTTAACACTAGAATTATATCCAAGAGTAAAATTGGAGGATGATATAGATGACGAAACCTGAGTTAATAGAATTATTTGAAAAATTAAATATACCATTTAATGAAGGAACACCTGCTGATAAAATAATAGAAGATAAAGAAATAATATATTTCTGGGATTATTATTGGGAAGATATAGTTGCAAGTGGAAAGGAATACAACACTAATGTTACATATCAAATTTCTTTTCTAGCAGAACTACCAAGAAGTAAAAAGTTGTTAGAGCTTAAACATAAATTAAATGATATAGGTTTACATCCTTCAATTCAACATGAATACGATCCAGAAACAAGAAGATGGCATTCGTATTTTCCATTAGAGGTGTTAGAAAATATCTAATGAAGTTTATGGGTATAGTGGTTTTCAAGCTTTATCAGATGTATTAGAAGGATATATGAAAAATGTAGAAAATCCTACTAATATTTTAGAAGTAGGAGCTAAAGAGTTTGTTAATGATTTATCAAAATTAACAAAACCGATGTCACAAATAAGAAAATCGGGATATACACATTTAATTGATAGTTTTGCTTATAGAGTAAAAAAAGATGAGGTTGAAGCAGGATGGGGCAAATATTATGGTCCAATGGTTGAACATGGTACAACGAAAATGAATGAACAACCTCATTTATATCATCTATGGAATAAAAATAAAGAAAAATATTATAAATCAATGCTTACTAAACTAGGATTAAAAACCTGGTAATAGTGAGCATTTTTTGAGAAAGGAATGATTATAAATGGCAATTACTACAAAGAAGCCTAAAATAAAAGAAACAGTTGGAGCATTATATTATGCATTTAACACAATGACAGAAGATGGAGAATTTGACCCAGAAGCTTATGAAAACACAAATAAAAGTGATGTTGTAAAAACTATAACAACTACAGATAATGCTACTACTACAACAGTCAGAGCTAGTGGACAAGATTATGAAACCGTAAATCAAAGTGCTAGTGTTGAAAATGAAGTAGAAGTTATTGCATTAGACCCAGAAGATTTAGCAAAAATGAGAGGAGACGATATTCATGAAAATGGATTGATTTTGAGTGGAGCTCCAGGAAAAAGACCATTTTTTGCATTTGGAAAAGTTGTTAAAAAATTAGGAGGAGCAGTAGAATATGTTTGGTACCCTAAATGCCAATTAACAGAAAATACAGACGAAGCTACAACTTCTGAAGAAG
>CALWGN010000270.1 GCA_944380055.1 uncultured Lachnospiraceae bacterium | reverse complement strand
GCATACTGTCATTTTCATCAAGGGATATAATAACTCCAATAATATTTGACTTTTTATTAGTTAAACTTCTAGCACTTAGGTTAGGTACATAACCGTATTCTTTAATAATAGAATTCACTTTTTCTATAGTTTTGGCTGAAACTCGATTGTGTTTTCCATTGATTACATTGGAAACTGTCATCATGCTAACTCCAGCTTTATCTGCAATGTCTTTTAATGTCATAATGAAATACCTCTAACTTATATTATTTTATTATCATACAATAAAATTAATTTATATGTCAATCGCCTACAACGAAATAAAGTTAAAGTGCACAAAAATATTTGATTATATATGTATAAAATATACGAAATAATAAAAAGTAATTGACAAACATTTGAAAAGTTGTTAAAACTATTATAAGTTTAACGTTAAACATATGGGTTAAATTATTAAAAATATAAGGAGAGTAACAGTTATGAAGAAAAAAATTATGTTAATTGCTATGGTTTCTGCACTATCAATTACAAGTTTAGCAGGTTGTAGTAGCGAAAGTAACAAAAAGGAACAAACAAAAATTGATGTACCAACAGAAGTATTTGGAGATACCATAAAGTATGATCCAAATGTGGAAGTGAACAATGGAGAAAAAGTAACTATAGAATTATGGGAGTGGGGCAGTGATGAGTTGTTTGAATCATTAATTGCAGGATATACAGCAATTCATCCAAATGTAACAATTAAGTTAGTAAACAACCCTTGGGAAGATTATTGGACAAAACTTCCATTGGCATTAGATGGGGAAAATGGTCCAGCACTCTTTAATATTCATAATAGTTACCATGAAAATTTAATTAATTATTTAGCACCATTGGATATACCAATTGAAGATTTACAAGCCGATTTTACAGGGGTAGATGCTCATATTATTGATGGCAAGGTATATTATATCGATTATGGAATGATGACTGGTACAGTATATTACAATAAAGATATGTGGGAAGCAGCTGGACTTACAGAAGCAGATATTCCAAAGACATGGGACGAGATGAGGGAAGTTGCAAAAAAACTAACAATTAAAAATGGAGATCAAATCGTTCAAGCAGGACTTAACTTTAATGGTGATTTCCATCAAAATTATTTGCTAGGATTAAATTACCAATTAGGTGAAAATATTTTTAAGGAAGACGGAACAACACCAAATGTAAATTCAGATACAATGAAACAAATTATGCAAATGTTAGTTGATTTTTATGAAGTAGATGGAGTTGGTTCAAAAGATTTTGGAGAAAAAGGTGCAGACAGTTTTGGACAAGGACAATCTGCTATGGTAATTCAATGGGGACATTTTTATAATACATTAAATACTACATGGAGTGATATTAATTTTGGTGTATTTGAAATTCCTACTTTTGATGGAAATCCATATGCATACAACCGTTACAATGGGGAATCCACCTTTGGTATTAACAAAAATGCTCCGAAAGACCAACAAGCAGTGGCACAAGATTTTGTAAAATATTATTTAGCAAATGATAATGTACAGGTTGCATTTAACTTAGCAATGAGTACCTTCCCTGCAAAGAAATCATTGGCAAACAATGAAGAAATTTTGAAAAATCCATCCTTACGTGTATTGGCAGAACATATTGACCGTTATATTTGGCCAGGTCCGATGCCAGAAACAGTGGAAAATTCATTAAAGAGAGCAGGAGAAGAAGTATTTTATAATGGTGTAGATATTGATACTGCATTTGATGAAGCGCAGGCAACCATTGAAAAAGATATGAAAAATAGTTCTTTTGTCTCCGTAGAAAATTTATATAAATATGCCAAATAAAAAGGTAGACCTGTAATGGTTACATAGAAAAGAGGGAAGAAAAAATGTTTAAGAAAAAGCATCCATTACAAAGTAAAAGTGAAATTCTATTAAGAAATATTGTAGTTACTGCAATGATTGTATTTTTTCTTGTATTCCTTATTATTCCCATTGGAATTGCATTTGTAGGAAGTTTTCATGAATGGAATCCATTAAGTGGAACCTATCGATTTCTAGGAATGGAAAATTACAAAGAAGTATTTACAAGCTCATTATTTGGGCGTTCTATGATAAATACCCTTATATTTTCTGTTGTCGTTATTATTTTTCGAGTAGGGTTAGGGCTTGGAATTGCCTATGCCATTTATTCGCCATTTATAAAATATAAAAGTTTCTTTCGTGCTATTTATTATATGCCTATTGTGACTCCAATGGTAGCAGTAGCATTTGTATGGAAATTTATGTATAATCCACAAATTGGTACAATTAACCATTTGTTAGGGCTAAATATTAACTGGTTAATGAACCCGAAAACTGCACTTCTTGCAGTTATGATTATGACAATATGGAAAGATTTTGGGTATGCAGTTGTTATGTATTGTGCTGGTCTTTATTCGTTACCTTCTGATGCATTGGAGGCGGCAAAAGTAGATGGTGCAAATGGAAGACAAGTATTTCTTCATATTATATTGCCACTGTTAAAACCTATGACATTGTTTGTTGTCATTACATCTATTATTTCTTATGTGCAAGCGTATGTACAAATTTTAATTATGACAGAAGGTGGACCAGGAACTTCTACCTATTTAGCTTCTTATATTATATATGATGAAGCGTTTGTAAAATACAACTTTGGTTATGCATCTGCATTGTCCTTTGTATTATTTGTGATTACAGCAGTATTTACTTGGTGTTCTTTCCGAGTATCTGGTTCAGAAGAATAAAGGAGACATAGCATGAAGAAAAAAATTTATAGTATTTCATTAAATCTAGTATTAATCCTATTAGGAATTATTACGGTATATCCATTTGTGTGGATGCTTAGCTCTTCTTTCAAACAGAACAAAGAAATTATGGCACTAGAGCAACATCTACTACCACAGGCATTTATAATAAAAAACTATATTACCATGAATGAGCGATTTGATTTTATGCGTTTTTTTGGAAATAGTTTATTTATTACCATTGTAGTAACCATTCTTGTAGTTTATACTAGTACTATATGTGGATATGTGCTTAGTAAATATGAATTTAAGGGAAAAAATGTATTGTTTGGGTTTGTACTTTCCACAATGATGATTCCTTGGTGTGTTACTATTATTCCTAAATACTCTATGATACAAGCATTTGGGTGGATGGATAGCTATAAGGCATTAATTATTCCAGCAATGTTTAGTGGATTTGGAATATTTATGATGAAACAACATATTTCAACATTACCAAATGAGATTTTAGAAGCTGCAAGAAGCGATGGAGCCAATGAGTTTTACATTTTTCATAAAATTGTATTTCCAATGGCTAGAAATGGAATTTCAAGCATTGCTATTTTCCAATTTTTATGGTCATGGGAAGATTATTTGTGGCCATATCTAGTAATTAACACAAAAGAAAAGCAATTATTATCCGTGGGATTAAAGATGTTCAATGGACAGTATTCTACTGATTATGGAGCATTGTTTGCAGCAACTACCATATCAATTGTTCCAGTATTGCTTATTTATTTGTTTTTCCAAAAACAATTTATTGCAGGTATTGCATCATCAGCAGTGAAAGGCTAGAAAGAAAGAGGTATATTTTATGAAAGACATTTATAAGGTACAGACACAACCAGTTGCTTTGAAAGAAAATCAAGTAATTGGAACCAATTATCGTATTACTATGCTAACAGATTGTTTGGTACGATTGGAATATAACAAAGATAATAACTTTGAGG